>CAYYUS010000602.1:0-2408 GCA_964474925.1 uncultured Akkermansia sp.
TAATGATTTTTAGCAATTATTGCTTGATCATTGTTTTAGCCACAAAGACACGAAGGCACAAAGCTAATCTAGTCAACCCATTTGATAGACTTTGTGTCTTTGTGGCAATAAAATCAGGATAACAAGTACTGATCCTTATCCATTTTTATCACCCCATCATCTATCAATTCATTAAAGGCTTTTATCCAAGTGTCGCTATGATATTTGGTCATCAACACTTTCATTTCTTCAATGGTTTGCGTTTTTGACTTAAGAACTTCTATAATGTGATGCTTTACTTTATCGTAATCCTTTGGTTTTTTTGACAAACACACATCACAGTAACCACAATCGGCATTATTAAATTCGTTGAAATAGGTGAGTAATTGAACTTGCCTACAAACCTTATCATTATTTACATAATTAATTACGGCATGAATTCTTTTATGATGATTATGTTTTAACTGAGCGTAATTCTCCGGATCCAACTCAATATGTTTGGCATCTATTCTGCCTTGCATAAAGATAAGTTTTGGGAGATTACTTTGAGGAATGTACGAGATGATCTTGAAGGAATGCAGTAATTGCAATTGTTTCATAATATCATCGAATCCAAGTTTAACTTTGTAAACGAGGTCTTTTTCATTGATGAAAACATAATTCTCAAACAAACCACCGTAATTACGCAACAAGGTTTTTATCAAAGGCTCGTACGATGGGTTTTTTATCTGGTATTCATACAAATTTTCTTTATTGCTTAATACCATCACCTTTGAAGGCTCAAAGCCCGCATCAAATAAAGAGAGATAGTTTTGTTTCTCGAGAAACTTGATACTGTTGTAAACAATAATAGGATGCAAATTATAACTCTTACATAATAATTCTATATCCAGATCAACACTTGTGCCTTCACCCGCACCAATGGCAACTTGAAAATAATTTCCAATGGCTTGATACGTTTGTTTGATTTGCTCGAGTGTTGGAAAGGCATATTCAAAATTATCCAACAAGCGTTGCTCGTCGCGTTTATTAAAAAATATGGTGGAGTATGCCGTTTTTCCATTTCGTCCTGCCCTACCCGCTTCCTGAAAATACGCTTCAATACTATCAGTAAGATCCAAATGCACTACAAAACGTACATCGGGTTTATCAATTCCCATTCCAAAGGCATTGGTGGCGCAAATTATTTGTGTACGATTATTTATCCAATCATCCTGTATACTTCTTCTGTCATCGTATTTTAATCCTGCATGATACGCTTTGGCGGTAAAATTCTTTAGTTGCAATAATTTACTTACTTCTTCTGTTTTTCTTCGGTTGCGAACATACACAATTCCGGAGCCACCAATATTTTGCACCAGTTTTAGTAAGCGATCCAATTTATTTTCTTCCAACTGTACTACATACCGCAAATTAGAACGCAAGAACGATTGATGAAAAACATTTTGATCTTTGAATTCTAATCGCGCCTGAATATCTTTTATAACCTCTTTGGTTGCGCTTGCAGTAACGGCAATAATGGGTACCTTATCAAAATACTCTCGCACTTCCGCTATTTTCATATAGCTTGGTCTAAAATCATAACCCCATTGCGAAATGCAATGCGCTTCATCCACCGCGATCAATGTAATTGGTAAATGACTTAGTTGCATTCTAAAATCCTCATTTTGCAATCGCTCAGGCGAGATGTATAAAAATTGTACATGTCCCATGGAGGCATTATTCAATGAAATTTGAATTTGCTTATAATTCATCGCAGCCGTAATTGCCACTGCCGAAATTCCGCGTTGCTTTAAATTATCTACCTGATCATTCATTAAAGCAACCAAGGGAGAAATTACTAACGTGGTTCCACCTAAAGCTAAACCCGGCAGTTGAAAGCAAATGGATTTACCTCCGCCTGTTGGTAAAAGGGCAAGCGTATCTTTTAAGTTAAGTACAGAAAGAATGATCTCTTCCTGAAACGGACGAAATTGATCGTGCCCCCAATACTTTTTTAAAATGGAAAGAATATTTGCTTTTTGGTCTTCGATGACCCTAAGTTAAAAAAACTTTTCGTAAGCGGTGTCAGTTCGAGTAGTCTCGCTTTTTCGGCGAGACGTATCGAGAACTATTCACCAAACACGGCTACATCATCAATCTCCCATCTGGAGCCGGATGTAGAGGTTCCGGTGTATTTAAAAGCAATGCGTGTATTGGCCGATTTATAAGAGTTCAATGAAATATTGCAACTATTTACCCAGTTATAACTTCCTCCTGAAAGTGTGGGATTTAAATTAACCCAGGTTGCTGCATTAGGGTTGCCCGACGAATAATTAGTTGACACGTAAACCTCAAGTGTTGGTCCCGAAAAATTATAGGCCGATTCAAATGATAAACGAGGGCTTGCTGCGGCGGCTATATTCATTGAAGGCGAAATGAACCAAGTT
>CAYYUS010000603.1:0-2406 GCA_964474925.1 uncultured Akkermansia sp.
ATTATGGTACGCTTCTAAAAATAGTATATCTAAAAATAAATTCCAGCAATAGTAATATCGCAGCAGTTAAAGCAAATGGTAAAAAATGTTCTGCTTTATTTGTGAAACTTTTTTCGCTTGTAATGGTCTTTTCCATCTTATCTATCTCTCGCGAAATAGTTACTAAACTTTCTTTATTAGTAGCGCGGAAATATTTTCCACCGGTCATGTTCGAGATATCTGTCATTACTTTTTCATCTATCTCTACATCCACATAGTCGTACTCATATTCTCCGGGTGCATAAATAGCAACCGGCTGTAATGCTTTTCCTTTTGAACCAACACCAATACAGTACACGCGTACACCAAATGTTTTTGCTAATTCTCCGGCAGTTAAAGGGGCAACTTCACCCATATTACTTACGCCGTCGCTAATTAAAATAACAACTTTACTCTTTGCCTTGCTTTCTTTTATCCGTGCTACTGCATTTGCTAATCCCATTCCAATTGCTGTTCCTTGATCAAGTATACCGGCTTTTACTTGCTCAAACATATTCTTCAAAATTTTATGGTCGCTTGTGATAGGACATTGCGTAAACGCTTCTCCACCAAATATCACTAAACCAATTCTATCATTCGGCCTAACTTCAATAAAATCCATCATTACATCCTTGGCCACTTCCATTCGGTTGGGCTTAAAATCTTTTGCTAACATGGATAATGAAACGTCCATGCTCAACACAATATCAATTCCTTCTGTTTTCGAATCCTTCCAACTGCTGCGCGATTGTGGACGAGCAATAGCCGCAATAATAAAAGTGAAAGCGAATATTCTTAGCACAAAAAGTGAGTGACGGAATTTTGCCCGCAAAGGCTGTTTGATCCCTTTTAATAAACTGAAAGTGGAAAAATTTAACTCTCCTTCCATACTTTTCAAACGCCAAATATACCAAGCTATCATAACCGGTATAATGAGTAATAACCAGAACCAATGCTTTTCAGCAAACTGTATGTCTCCTAAAAATTCTGTCATGGTTTTGGATCGTTGCTTGGTTCTATTTGAGGTGGATCTGTATTCTCAACAACTACCATCTCCTCTTCGCGTTTTGTTCCATTTACAAACTCAAAAGCGCTTTGCAAAGTTAAAGCATGTTCCTGCTCCATCGGAATCATTTTTGCAAACTTTACAAAATCAGCCAATTTTAACATCACTTGTAATTTTTCTTTACTTACATTATCGATCACCTGACTTTTCATCATGGCCAATAATTCATCCGTTGTGCTTTCAAGCGCCATGATGCCGTAGCGCTCTTCAATATATAAACGAATAGTATCCGTTATCTCTGAGTAATATTCCTTTATTTTGTTTTCTTTCCAGATCTGAGTTTCTCGTATTCGCTCTAATGAAGCGAGAGCCGTGATATGCGCAGGGATCTTTGGTTTTTCGGGTTCAATTACTTTATTTGCTAAACGTTTGTTGCGATAATAAACAAACAACCAAATAGCCGCTACAAAAACTAAGGCAGCAATTCCCCAATAAAAATATTCTTTGTACCACAACCAACTAAACGGTTCTCCTAAAGGTTCTTTGATATCCTTTATTTTTTTAGCGCTTGAATCGGTTGGTACGGTATGAACTTCTAACAACAAAACTTCCGAATAAACCGGATTGGCTGTATCGCCATTGATAATAAATTTAAAAGGAGGAATTGCAAAATAACCACTATCGTACGCGCTTATTAATAATTGTTGATGTTGTTGTAAAACGCCGGGATCACTTTTACTAGGCATGGTTGTATCCACAGGAGTAGTAGATATTATTTCCACTTTTTCGGTGATGGTATCTCCTAGACTTGGCCATTCAATTTTTGAAATGCCTTTATTTGGATCGTACAATAAATAAAGATCCAATTTCACTTGCTCGCCAATTCTGATCTTAGCGGTATCCAATACTGCTCTAACAGTAACCTGTGAGGATGAAAATTTTGTTGTTAAAACAAAAAGAAAAACAAAAAGTATTTTAAAAAAATTCCTCATTATCTTTTCTTAAACAAATTCATTAATGGTTTAACGTAACTTTCATTTGTATAAACAGCTGTTGAATCAATACCACTTCGGTTAAAAAGATCCTTTAGGTCATGATCAAATTTTACGCGATTAGAATGATACTGCTTTCTAAATTCTTTACTTCCCGAATCTACCCATACTACTTTACCGCTTTCATTATCTCTTAATTTTATCAAACCAACATCGGGTAATTCCAATTCCGTTTTATCCATAATGCGAACGGCAACCACATCATGACGTTTGTTGCTTATTTTCAAAGCATCGGTATAATTGAAAGGCGCATAAAAATCGCTGATCAAAAATGCGATCGTTCTTTTCTTAATGGCGTTGGTCAAAAACTTTAAAGGCACTTCAATGTTT
>CAYYUS010000604.1:0-2405 GCA_964474925.1 uncultured Akkermansia sp.
GTTTTAATAAATGGTTTTAGTGATAAACTACCACTTTGATGATGGCTGTGTGTTTACTATATCTTAATTCTAAAAAGTAGACCCCGTTCTCAATTTTTTGAAGATCAATGAATGAATTCACTTTGCCATCAACAATCAAAACACCTTTCGCATCCCTTAATCTATAAGTGATCGGTTCGTTCTCGTTTTGCGCTGTAACGAACAATTTATCTGAACAAGGGTTAGGGAAAATACGAACTATGTTTGAGTCAAAATTTTCGTTTAATCCCGCAGGATTCTCATTAATTACTCCAACGGCGTCAAGGTCAAAACCGCCACTTCCAAACGCTGTAGGAAACGGATCGTTTACCGGATTGTTATTCATGTCGTATGTTGCAAGTGATGAAGTAATGCTTCCAACAACGTCAATTATTTTTACATGTGTAATTGCATTAACGTTTAAGCCCGGAGTATTATTTAATTCTTCAAGATCAAAAGGAGTACCGTAATTCACTCTGTATTTACCGGCAAAATTATTCAGTTTAGTGCAGTCTAAAGGATCAAATGCACCTATTTGTGTTGTATACTGAGTGTTAGATGTTGCAGGAAATCTAAAGAAGTTAGTGCCATCACTACTTACTTCAACAAAAGCTAATTCCAAAAAGTTATCGGCAAACCCATTTTCAAAAATAGCGAAGTCGTTGCCTGTTCCGTTCCTAATTGAATTAGAAAAAGTAAGGATAGCAATCCCACCATCTCCTAAACTAACAATGGGATTGTCGCTTGCTTTTAAAGTACCATTTGCATCAACACCTACAGTGGCAGTTCCTAAGGAAATGTCAGAAGCATCTTGCCAGCCACGTGTAACTGTGCAAGTTTTTGCCCAAGCAACAAATGCGATACTATCTTTATGCATGGCCGAAGTATTTGTTGAGCCTGGTGCTGCATGAAATTGTCCAAAACAAAACGACTGCAACATGGTAAACAAAATTAAAAAAGGAGTGATCTTAGATGATTTGTTGATGAGTTCGTTAATGCATTTACCGCATAAGCACGAGTTGAATTTTGTTTTCATGTAATTTTTGATCTTGTCGGGAATGGTTAAGGATGAACAAAAACAATTCTTAACATCATCTGCTTGGCAGGTGAAAGGTAAGTTGCAACTAGGGCAATATGTTAGCTGTTCTTTTTTTTCCATATCACAAACTTCATTTCGCGGAAGTGTATTGTGTATTAAGGCAGGTATCCTGACTTGTTTCCCTTTTCTCACGCCTTCTCGTTCTTCCAGACCAGAACAATGGCATTTATGAGAAAGGTTAAAACTTACAGTTGCGCGACAGTCACAGATTCTCACTGTGTTCCCTCTTCATTCCGCAATTTATGGCGGAAACCTTTGTGCAAATATAGTAAATTGATCCAAAGAGTTGGAAATAAAAAAGCCCCGACGGATCCGTCGGGGCGTTTAATAAAAAGGAGCTGTAATTATTTAACAACGATAAGTTTCTCTTTCAAGATACCAGCATTTGTTTTAACAATAACATTATAAGTTCCAGTAGCAAATTCAGAAGTGTTGATGCGAATTTCACTTGCACCAGCAAATACTTCTTCAGCTTTGTTTGTGTAAACAACTTTACCTGTAACATCAATAATGCTGATGTCAACAAATGAATTGTTATCTAATTTAATACCAACTACTGCGTAATCTTTAGCAGGGTTAGGATAAATACCTATTGAACCACCATTACTGTATTCAGTAATACTTGAAGGAACAACAACTGAACTTGTGAAAGCAGAACCTGATTGTAATATTTGTCTTGTTACAACGTCTTGTACCCAAACAATATACTCATAATTGAAAGTACCTGTACTGGTCCAGAAATTATTAGTGAATTGTGCAGGAGTTCCTGAAGCAGTGCTTCCATAAGTTAAAGTTTGGTTAAATGTAACCGGAATTGGAGTACCATCAGTAGTGTTATAAGTTGTTCCTGCAGCAGGATACATTGCACGCATTGCATGTTTGTAATCCTTTTGTGAAGTAGAAGCACCAGGGTAGTTATAGAACGATTGAACTAGCGCTTGATAAACTCTAAGTGGAGAAGATGAAGGGATAGTTACAAATGGAGTAATTGTTGCATTTGCAGTTACAGCACCAGCGTTATAAGTAATAGTTGGTGTAATGCTAGCATAAGCAGGAGCCATTTTAGCTATGTTGATATTTGTTTGATTTCCAGAACCGGGAGTACCATTATATAATACAGTTGGAGCTGCATTAACTGCATAATAGTTTCTTCTCGCTAATACGTCGTTATTGTAGCTTGGATCATTACCCGGTGATGGCCAATTCACTTGATATTTAATAACATTTAAATTACTGCCAGGCATGTTAGCATTGTTTGATGTTAATAGTGGATCAAACGTGTTATTTA
>CAYYUS010000605.1:0-2399 GCA_964474925.1 uncultured Akkermansia sp.
AAAGGTTATTATAGAGGTTGTAAATCTATTGACCAAGAAGTGGATGGTGAGTGTTATATTCATATTGAGAAACTCAATAAGAAATCATACCTCACTGTTCAACGTGGAAAACATCGTGGTGTAGATGTAATACCAGAAGACGATATGTATTTTGTATTACCATTTCCAGACAAAGGACCAATCCCTGATGATCTAGGAAAACAAGCTATTCACTCTATCAAAGTGGGTGGTGCTCCCGTTGGAGGAGAAGGCGATTTGATTCCATTTTGGGAGTCAGTTCCTACAAAGTAAAAAATAAAATAGATAGCATATACCCCTACATCAATTAAGATGTAGGGGTATATGGCGTATCAAATTTACTTACGTTTTGCAATTTGGATTGCAAGGTAACCGCTACGGTCTTGTATCGCCTCAGAGACGCAGCGGTTATTTCGACATTGGCTGTCAACCATCTGTCCCCATTGTTGTTGGCTGCTCACTAGCCACTGTTTTTGTGCAGGAGAAAATTTAGGTGAATGCAGGATCGTATTATAGTGACCCATCATTTGTTTCTTTTGAATAGGTATGATCTCACTCCATTGATCTGCAAATGCGGACAAAGACAAAAACGAAATGATGATTGCAATAAATAGTTTTTTCATGATTTTTCCTTTGCAGCTATGCTGCATTAAATTAATAAAGACGATGATGATTGCGCATGATGGGGAGATTTTGCTCCCATGCTTTATGATCAACCTTTTGAGAGATCGACTGTGTTTTCAAACTTTCAAGTTCTTCATACGCAACTGTAATGCGACGATGTACTTGAATGGCAGATGCGGCAGCTGACCCTTCAGGACTACCGACATGTTCAACAGCTATTTCTTTAATCATATCCACATATTTCTTGTGAAACTGATCAATAGCTAAACCTAACTTCTTCATCTTTAGGATGATAAGAGGTTTCAGATAATCAATCCACTTAAGAAGCATGTTCTTAAGTGAAAAGATTTTTGTTTCAAGAGCAGCGATAGAGGAACTCATTTAACCTCCGCTATTGAAACTAGCAGAAATTTCTGCTAGCTTTTGAACAGCTTCAGCATCACCATCTTTAGTAGTGTAATTTTTCAACCAGTGGTTGTACACTTCCTCAAACTGTGGTGCCGTTTTCCTGATCTTATCGATCTCCTCCTCCTGACTCTTACCACGACGATACACACGGATATCATCGGAGTAAGAATAATAGAAATCGAAATTCTTCAGAAGTACCATGAATGCTTCGAAAGACTCTTTAGTGAATTTTGTAAACATGATAACCCTTTCGCTGTTATACAGCATAAATTAAAAACATTACAGATAGCTTACTCTACCTATTCAATTCTACTATATGTGACTGAAAAAATCTAGAATCAAACTATTTCTATGAGTCAAAAGACAAACAAATACTGAATAAGGTTTTATAATGGAAAACAAAGATCAAGACCTCATTGATATAAATGACTTCTTTTTAATACAATCACCAGAAGTTCAAAACAATGCAAAAGTGGTGAGTTTTAAAGACAGTGGTCCTATGTTACACATAGATAAAAATGTACCTAAAGTCTTTATACCTAGAATGCCTTCCAGTGCTGCAGATAGTGAAAATGATACCTGCGCTAGGGTGACTGTTTCCCCTACGCTTGTAGGTTGTTTAATAGGCTACCAAAGAGCAGAGAATGACTTCTTATCTGGCTTAGCAGCAGATACTAAAAGAAGAGATTCATTTAAAGGTGGTTATGTCATTAGTGAACTACCTTACACTTATTGCATTAATCCAAATAACAAACTTGTATTTGATGCCACTAGGTCTTTAGAACATTGGTTAGTGAGTTATTCTAAGAACACTCTTACGTATAAACCAATTGAACATGGTAAGATGTTTATTAGTTCTATTATCTCATCTGCCCAAACAGGTAAGAGACCAGCTACACTTATTACTGTTTATATTCAACACAGTAAAAAAGAAGGAATTCATTTTACTAGTAATAAACTTTTAGAGCCAGGCTTCTATAAGGCTGAATTATTATTTAAAGATTATTCAGACAGAACAGAATCTAACGAATCTGCTTACTCTGTAGAAAAGTGCTCTGAAGAAGAGTATACGAATGCTAAAAATCAATGTGCTGCATTACTATCTCAAACAGATAAGACAGCACCGAGTTTCTTTAAATGGTGAAGTATGGATGACATATTTTCTAAAACAAAAGAAAATAAAACAGTAGGTCATTTAGTAGAAATGGTTTCTACTAAATGGTTATTGTCTATCTCAAACCCATCTCCAAGTTATACAACAGATAACTGTGAAGGTGATGAAGTAGATGATACTGAATTGTTTTTAGATATACAGAAAAACGGAATGAGGGATCCACTCATTATCGGAG
>CAYYUS010000606.1:0-2397 GCA_964474925.1 uncultured Akkermansia sp.
GTGATTGCTCAATGGAAAGAGAATCATTCTATTGCCGGATTTATTTTTGAGCCATTAGTTCAAGGTGCTGCAGGACTGATGATGTACGATGGAGAAGCGTTAGATGAATTGATCGCTTTTTGTAAGAAAAATGAAATTGTAACGATAGCCGACGAAGTAATGACAGGTTTTGGAAGAACAGGAAAATTCTTCGCTACCGATCATTTGAAAAATAAGCCTGATATCATTTGCTTGTCAAAAGGATTAACAGGCGGCTATTTGCCATTGGGAGTTACTTCCTGTGCGCAGTTTATTTATGATGCTTATGTAAGTGATGATAGGACAAAAACTTTTTTCCATGGTCATAGTTATACCGCAAACGCAACGGCTTGCGTGGCAGCATTAGCAAGTTTGGATCTCATGGAAAAAAAGGAAACCTTAGATCAGATCCAAATGATAGAAAAAGAACATATTGGTTTTTTAAATGAGATAAAGGATCACAAAGCTTGCAAGGATATAAGAGTAAAAGGAACCATCTTAGCTATTGAATTAAAAACTAAGGATGACACGCATTATTTAAATAACATTTCCGGAAAAATAAATTCACATTTCTTAAGTAAAGGAATTTTATTAAGACCATTAGGCAATGTATTTTATGTTTTGCCTCCGTATTGCATTACTAAGGAGGAATTACAGTACATCTATAAAAACATCAAGGAGTTTTTGAACCTCTGATCCATTTATCAACTTGCCAGGTAAGCAAGCCGCTTCCTATTCCGATTATCATTCCTCCCAAAACATCGCTGGGATAGTGAACTCCTAATCGCATGCGCGAATAACCAACCAATCCGGCATACGCATAGGCAGGAACTGCAAATTGCCATTTTTTTGTACTTAAAGTTAACGCTGTAGCTGTTGCAAATGCGGCTGTGGTGTGTCCGCTCGGAAATGAAAGTGGACCAACATGTGTTTTTTGAGTGATATCATTTGGGTGTGTAACAAACGGACGATCGCGCTTGATAGCAACTTTTAATCCATAACTTAATCCATTAGCAAAAGTAATTGCAATAGCGCTTTTATAACCATTGCGCATCATTTCCTGATCTTTATTAAAATAGCCATACGCCCAAATTCCACCAACAGTTAAGGGCATTGCAGGATATACAGAAAATGAAACGCCTTCCATAGTTTTATCCCATATGGGCATGTTAGGTTTGTTACAGCTTTTTAAAAAGCGAACTTCTCCGTTTTGCGCGAACGAGTTAAAGGTAATAAGAAATGCAAAAAGAAGGTTAAGATTTCTCATCGGGTTTTTTATCTGAAGGTTTTTTATTTTTCTTTATTTTCTGCAAATACTTTTTGTAAAGTTCATCCCACGTATCAAATTCTTCTCTAAAAAAGAAACCAAGCCCTTGTGTATAAGGACCACCTGAAGTTGTTTGTTGTGTCATGTCGTTTGTGCGGTTAAAGCCTTTTAATTTATAGCGACCATCTTTACTTAATTTATATTCCACATTCACATCACCAATAATATTCTTGCTTGATCCGGTGCTTGATCCTGCGCCAAAATTCCCATCCACTGTTAGTTTGTCATCCAAAAAATTTCTATTCACATTAATTAAAACTTCATCAGAATTATTTTGACTTCCGGGCCTGTAATTCACGCCAACTTGTAGGTCCTTATCAAAATTTCCAACTAAACCATCTAATACACCATTTACTCGGCTGCTTAATAATTCACTTCCGGTTGAAGCTGCAGCATTACCTGCTGTTACACCTCCCCCGGTAGTACCATAAATTACTGGAGGAATAAAGCTTCTAAACAAAAGAAATGAAAATACTTGTCTGTTGAGTTCAGCCTCATCGGCTAAAACACTGCTTATTTGCGAACGTACATTATCTGAAATGGTTGGAAATTCTAACTCAAATGAAATTTCGGGTTTCATCAAGGTGTTTCTCATAATTAATTTACATGCCGCCGGTGTACGTGCTTTATGTTGGCCAGTAACATCATTTATTAAAGGTGCAATTGAAGCTCGCTGTCGGTAACTTGCGGTAATATCAATATCGCCATTATAAGGATTGCCACTCCATACAATGCTACTTCCCGGATCAATATCAAATTTTTTACTGATCACATTTTGCAAACTAAAATTATAATCTCCTCCACTCATGATATAATCGCCATACATTTCAAATTTACCAAGCGTATTTATCTTCATTTTAATGTCGCCATTTCCATAAACATTGATAGCATCACCGGAGATCTTATCAAAAATGATCTGCATTGTAGCATCGGGTGTGGCAATAATGTTAAGGTCTAGGTTAAAACCAGTGAGGTCATTCTTCACCACTTGCTTTATCGTATCCTTCTTTACAAATTTTATAAAATCATTTTCGGCTATCTCCGTTGGACCA
>CAYYUS010000607.1:0-2389 GCA_964474925.1 uncultured Akkermansia sp.
GGGCATCACCAATAAGCTGACGCGGTGTATCAGCGGCAATATCGAGGTTAAAAAGTAGCATTTCGGCATTGGCATGTTTAGGGAAACAGCAGTTCAATACGGTGTAAAGTGATTTGGAAGGTTCTGTTTCTCCATTAAAGCCCATTCCCGGAATAGAATCCTTTAGCTTTTGCATCATATAGGCTTTTAAGCCCGAGATATAAGTGATATGCTCATCCATTTCTTTATAGCATATCTCTAACGCTTTGGCAAGGCCTATAATTCCGTACACATTTTCAGTTCCACCACGCATATTACGATCTTGCGAGCCGCCGTTAATGAATGGGTCTATTTTTACTGTATGATTGATGTATAAAAAACCAACACCTTTTGGACCATGGAATTTATGCGCAGCGCAAGTGATGAAGTGAACCTTTATATCTTTTAGGTCAATTGGATAATGTCCAATAGTTTGCACCGTATCGCTATGAAAAAATGCATTGTATTTAGCGCACAACTCTCCAACTTCTTTTATTGGTAAAAGCGTTCCAATTTCATTATTGGCATGCATTAACGAAACTAAAGAGCGAGGATTGTTTTTTAGAAGTTCTTCCAAATGGTTAAGATCAACATTTCCCTTAGGATCCATTTTAACCCACGATGCTTTTATCTTTCCTTTTTTCTCTAAAACGCTGATGGTATGTTCAACCGCATGATGCTCAATTTTACTTGAGATAACGTGTGTAATATTATGATTTTCAACTATTTGGACTATAGCCGTATTATCTGCTTCTGTGCCTCCTGAAGTAAAAAATATTTCGGCAGGTGTTACATTTAAAAGCTTAGCAACTGTTTTTCGAGCACCTTCAATTAGGCTTCGTACTTTTCGTCCGGCACCATGAATAGAAGATGGATTGCCATACTCATCGCGCATTACCGGGATCATGGCTTCCAATACGGTTTCGTCGAGTTTTGTTGTTGCGGCGTTATCTAAATAAACTTTCATTTTTGATAGGGTAGGTGTGTTCTTTGTTTTACAAATTTACGAATAAATATTAGGTTTTTTATTTGGGCGCCGGCCCTTTGCCACAAAAGACAAAGATCCTCGCGGGACAAAATGTCCCGCCCAACCTTAACAGCCGGATTTCAAGTAGGCCGGGACATTTTGTCCCGTGGAAACATAGAGCTTCAAATTCCAAACAGCCCGACGGCGAGCGAGCTTCCAGCTTATTTTGAGGTGAGCCTCGCCAGCACGCCCAAAAAATAAATAAATCCCTGATCAAAAATTAATTCTTAATGATCTCTTTAATATCGTTTATGATCTTATTGGCCAAGCTATCGGCGGTTGACATACTATCGCTTTCACTGTAAATTCGGATGATAGGCTCGGTATTACTTTTGCGTAAATGCACCCACTCATTATCAAATTCTATCTTCACTCCATCAATTGAATTAATAGGTTGCTTAGCATATTTCAACTTTATGCTATCCAATACTTTATCAACGTTTATGGTTGGTGTTAGTTCGATCTTGTTTTTAGAGATAAAATAGCTGGGATATGATTTACGCAACATAGAAACTGGTTTAGCATACTTAGCTAAATGCGTTAAGAAAATTGCAATACCAACTAAGGCATCGCGGCCATAATGCAATTCAGGAAGAATAATACCACCATTTCCTTCGCCGCCAATTTTGGCGTTGGTCTCTTTCATCATGCGCACCACATTTACTTCTCCAACAGCGCTGGCCGAATAGTTGCCTCCTTGTTTTTCGGTAACATCGCGCAAAGCACGTGTGCTCGATAAATTACTTACCGTATTTCCTTTTGGATGTTGTTGCAATACATAATCAGCCACAGCTACCAAGGTATACTCTTCACCAAACATTTCTCCATCTTCGCAAACGAGGGCCAAACGATCCACATCCGGATCAACACTAATTCCTAAATGCGCTTTTTTCTTTAAAATAGTTGCGCTTAGTTCAGTTAAATGCTCAGGCAAAGGCTCGGGGTTATGTGCAAAATGTCCGTTTGCCTCTTCGTTTATCACATGAATATTGGTAACGCCCAAAGCTCTTAACAAAGCCGGTACTGCAAATGCACCACTTGAATTTACAGCATCCACTACAATACAAAAATTCTTTTCCTTAATGGCTTTTATATTTACATAAGGCAATTTTAAAATTTGTTGGATATGAATAGCTAGCAGATCTACATTGATATTATACGTTCCAACCTGTCCAACTTCGCAATAATTAAAATTTTGTTCTTCTGCTATGGTTAAAATGCGTTGTCCATCCGCTTCGCTAATAAACTCGCCTTTACTATTCAATAATTTTAATGCATTCCATTGTTTGGGGTTATGGCTGGCAGTAATAATAATTCCACCATCTGCATTTTCTTCAGTAACTG
>CAYYUS010000608.1:0-2384 GCA_964474925.1 uncultured Akkermansia sp.
ACTAATACAGCTACAACATAAAAGTGTATAGGGAAGTGAACTACTTGATAAGTAAATGCACAAATAAATATCCAGATCAAAATAGCGATCATAAGCGATCGGAGGTTGCCTATTTTACGAGATATGCGCGCAAATACAAAAGCTCCAAGGATACCGATGAATTGAATAATTAAAATACTTACGATCAAAGAAGTTGTTTTTGCTTTTTCGGCAGCTTCGCCTGTTCCCCATTCAACTTCGTTTCGTGCAAACAGAACGGCAACCACCATTACAGTTTGAACGCCCATGTTATAAAAGAAATAGCTAATTAGGAATCTTCTTAACTCCACCATTTTGCGAATTTGTTTAAAAACAGATCTTAATTCTTTAAAGCCTTTCCAAATTAATCCTTTGGTGTCGGTACCATGCGCCGTGTGAACTTTGGCCGGTAAATGTTTAAATGTATACTGCGCAAATCCCATCCACCAAAGGCCGGTAAGTAAAAATGCGTACTTAACTTTAAAAAATCCTTTTGTACTTACCACTACACCATCAACTACGGTTTCTTCGTATTTAAAAACCATAATTCCTACTAAACAAATAATAAGGAGGAGCGAACTTCCTAAATAACCCATAGAGAAACCGCGCGCGCTAACTTTATCTTGATTTTCGGTACTCGCAATTTCGGGTAAGTAAGAGTTGTAGTAAACCAAGCTTCCCCAAAAGCCAACCGTGGCGGTTATGAAGGGAATAAAGCTTAACTCCAAATGATTGCGTGTAAAGAAGAACAAACACATACATGAGATGGATCCTAAGTAACAGAAAAATTGCAAGAAGCGTTTTTTGTTTCCAAGGTAATCGGCAATACCGCTTAAAATGGGCGTGATAAAAACTACAATGGATAATGCAAAGGCGTAAACAAACGTATAAATATTTTGATTCTCAAATTCTCTTCCAAAACACGTAACGGTGTGGCCGATCATATTTTTGGCCTCATCATGTGTAGTTACATAATCGTAAAAATTAGGGAAGATGGCAGAAGTGATCACTAAGGGGAAAACAGAATTTGCCCAGTCGTAAATGGTCCACGCTTTGATGATCGCTTTGTTATCCTTTGGAATGGTTTGCATACGTATAGTTTTTGTTAGTTTTTCTTTTCTATATTAAATCGGTAAAGCAAGGTAGCTTGAAATATCATTCCGTTAGAGAAATTTGTATTTAATTGTTCACGCTTGCCGCCAATAAATGTGGCAGGCAATCCAAATGTTACTTTATCACCTTCGTTAAATACTTTGTAACTTCTGCCAAGTGATTGACCAACTTTTGTTGTAATACTCAGGCTTTTTGTAACATTGAATTTTAAGTAGGCGTAAAACTCATTGGTTGAGCGCGCAATGTATGTGCTGTGAGCCGTTGGAGTAACATCCGTTAAATGATACGAGCGAATTTGGCCATTAAAATTCACGCCAACATTCATAAAAGGAATTAATTTGTAGTTAACATCGGCTTGTAAAGGCAACATAATATTAGTTTCAAATTTTTTGTTCGGACTTAAATAATACATGCCTACCATGGGTACAAAGAACGGACCGAACAATTCGGAATTATAGTACAATCCAAATTTGAAATTCTTGTTATCGCTCTTTTTGTATTTCATGATCCCCACAACACCAATCTGAAGATCTTTTCCGGAAATGGCTTTGTAATCGGAAGCAATTTTAGGAAGTAATACAGCTGTTCCCGACCAACGATCGTTGAATTGTTTGTTAGCACCAATTTTAAGCGCGCTTGAGCCAAAGGTTTTTACATTACCATCTTCAAACAATTTAGTTTGAAAGCTTTCAAACATGGCTCCTGTGATAATGGATAAGCGCTCGTTTATTTTAATTGGAACTGTAAGGTCAACATCAATTTGATCTATTTTGGTTTTGGTACTGCTTGTATCAAATGTATTATAAGGAGTGGTGCTTGCGTTCACTTTTAATATATCCACATAATTCTGACCCATTATAGCAGTGAAGCTAAAAAAGGAAATGAATATGATGATGAAATGCTTCATGGTTTGGATATACTAAGGATCTTATTTACTTGTATTTAATTTTGTAAATGTTTCGGTACGGCCAAGTAATGATACGCCCATAAATCCTCTTATATTAAGGTCTCCGTTAGGCAAACGTGTGATCTTACAGCTGTATGTTTTTCCGTTCTTTGGATCGTAAATAGTTCCTTTCTCCCAAGTATCATCGCCGTCAAAAACAAAATCATTTAAAATATCTAATCCTAAAGTTTTTCTGCTTTGTTTAGCTTTGTCAGGATTATTCACATCTAATTTATTTGGGTCTTTGTTCAAAATGATCTTGCCATAGTACTTACCGGCCTTTTCATAAATTTGAATGGCGCCGTCT
>CAYYUS010000609.1:0-2383 GCA_964474925.1 uncultured Akkermansia sp.
CTAGAAATTGATCTAAATGGGCATTTAGTAATGGCAGGTTACTTTAACCTTACCTTTGACTTCGATCCAGGGATTGATACGGTAGATATAACATCCAATTCTGGATCAGTTGATATATTTATTGCAAAATACAATCAAAACGGTGATTATCTTTTTGCTGGTAGAATTGGTGCTGCCGGTAGTGACTTTTGCTACGGTATGGACTTAGACAACAACGGAAATATTTATTTAACAGGTAAGCTGGGAGGGATAGTTGATTTTGATCCTGGACCATTAATCGTAAATGTTGGAACCTTTAATGTAAATAATTTATATGTAGCTAAGTTTGCTATCAACGGAACACTTATATGGGTCGATGTGATAAATACAGCTTGGTCAGATTACTCATATCCATTAGGTATAGCAGTTGATAATTCAGGTGCTCCTATAATCATAGGCCGTTTAGATATTGGATTAGATTTTGATCCTGGACCGAATTACGCAACATTGAGTTCTAGTGGTAATTATGACTTTTTCTTTGCAAAATATTCTACGACTGGCGTTTATTTATGGAGTAAAGGTATTGGCGGTTCTTTGGATGATATTGCGCAGGACATTGAGGTTGATAATTGCGGTAATCCTCTAATAACTGGCTATTTCAGTACAAACGTTGATTTTGATGCAGGTCCTGCAACAAACACACTAAGCTCCGCTGGAAGCTATGATATTTTTTTTATGAAATATTCGAACATTACTGCATCAAGTAATTACAATTCACTTTGTACTGGACAATCCGCTACATTGTACGCAAGCGGAGCGGGATCAGGCGGAACCTATACTTGGAATCCCGGAAATATCATTAGTCCTTCGATTGTAGTTACCCCAACTTCTACAACGATCTTTACTGTAACTGGCACTAGCACTCTGGGATGTATAAATAGTAGTACTTTGCAGATTAACGCATATCAAGTGCCCGGGCCAACAATTACCGTTAACAGTGGATCTATTTGCTCAGGAAATTCATTTACCATAAACCCATCTGGAGCTAACTCATACACAATTCAAGGAGGCAATGCCGTTGTCTCACCTACCATAAATACTAATTACAGCATAATTGGATCAAATACAGTTGGCTGCTTATCACAAACGCCTGCTATTTGTAGTGTAACAGTTTCTAATCTTCCTCTACCAACAATTACAGTAAATAGTGGTAGTGTTTGTATTGGTAGTTCGTTCACCTTAAATCCTTCTGGAGCACAAACATATACTTTTTCTTCAACTACAGCTATTGTCAGTCCAAGTGTAAATACTTCTTACACGGTTATTGGAACTAATTCACTCGGGTGTACAAATACCATTTCGGCTGTGGCCAATATTTCTGTAAACCCAGTGCCAACAATAACGGCTAGCAATGGAACAATTTGCGAAGGTCAGTCTTTTACAATTAATCCCTCAGGGGCAATGAGCTATACTTATTCGAGTTCATCTGCTATCGTAAGTCCATCAATAAGCACTACATATTCTATTTATGGGACAAATGGTTATGGATGTGATAATTTAATTCCCACAGTTGTTACAGTTAGTGTTAATTCGGCCCCAATAATTTTAGTGAATAGCGGGACTATTTGTGCCGGCGAGTCGTTTACAATGAATCCAACAGGCGCAACCAGTTATACATATTCAAGTTCAATCCCAATAGTTGGTCCTGTCTCAACCACAACATATACAATAGATGGAATTGATATTAATGGTTGCGTTTCACTAAGTTCTGCTATTTGCACCGTTGTTGTAAATCCTCTTCCTGTTTTATCCGTACTTACAAATAGCACTTTTATTTGCCCTGGGCAACCTGTTATTCTCACTGCTTCAGGAGCAAATACTTATACCTGGAGTCCACAAGGAAGTAATTCTTATTCAGTTGTTATATCCCCAACAATTACAACTACATATACAGTTTCCGGTACTGGCACCAACAATTGCACTACAAGCAACCCATACACACAGAATGTCATCGCGTGTACAAGCCTTATTGACGCCAATAGAAACAATCAACAGTTTGATTTTTTTCCTAATCCGGTTCACGACTATTTGACAATTCGTTTCAAGGAAAATTCAGGCGGATTAATTCAAATTAAACTTATTAATTTTTTAGGAATGGTGTTGCTCGAAGAATCAAAGCCTTTCTCCGATCTGATTTTAGATTTACAACATTTACCTAAAGGAATCTATTATCTCATAATTGAGAACAGTAAAGATCAATCAAAATTAAAAGTGATCAAGAATTAATCTCTTCTTCAAAAACAAAAAGCGCCGGAGGCGCTTCACTTATTTCAATATCTTTCCAATATCCGGTTTAAAGTAGAGATTACTTTTTAAGATCTTCCCGTCTTCTCTAAAAATAGGA
>CAYYUS010000610.1:0-2380 GCA_964474925.1 uncultured Akkermansia sp.
AGGAGACCACGTGCATTTATTAATTAACTACCCTCCTAAAGTATCCATATCAAAACTGAATAGTATTTCAGGTTTGATGAATCGGACCTCGCCGGTGGGCGTTGCCTTTCATCTCCGCCCTAAAGGACGGAGTTTTTCGGCAACAAATGATAATATTCATATTTCCCCTTTACATCATCAGGGATATGGAAATCTCCATCAAGAAGATTTACCAAGTGCAGTATTAACTTATCGCTAATGTCTTTGTGCTTCTGCACGTGATCATCAACGATCACTTTTGAAATTTTTACTCCGTTAATAACGATGGGTTTTATATTGAATTCATATCGGCTCATTGTTAATTAATATATTAAGTTGCAGAATTCTGCAACTTAAAAAGGATCGGTTGAAGATTTGCGGAAGGAGATAACTAACGCAACTGCTTCGAAAAATATGACCGCATTATTTGGGCCTAGATTGCGTTTTAAGCAAGGCCAATCAACATGGGTAGGGTTTATTGCATTTTTAATTTTAAAACAGAATTTGCCCGGTTTCTGGCCGTTTAAAGCGGTAGTCCAAAGATTAACCTTGAAGATGGTTCCACGTAATATTCATGACTATTTAAGTCAACAATCAAGAGAGTGTACTTTTTGTGCAACAGTTCTAATTGCCAATAATCTACGGATTAGGATCTTAAGCAACCTTGATCTTGTTTGTTTTAAAATTAACCGATAACTTCTACAAATAATTCGGGAGCGAAGTAATGAAAAAAAACGAAAACGAGAAACCTGCTACTCCAAATCTGGCCATTGAAATTATCATGAGTCCCAAAGTTGTCACATTGAAACCTGGCCAAGAAATTCAAATAACCGCAAGAGCATTCCTGAGACCAAAATTACCGATGTGACGTTAAGATTTATTGCGAATCCAGGCTGGGAAGGGGCACAGGTTGCAATCATTGCTCAAGAGTCAAGTGCTGATGAAAAAGCTCGAGGTCCGTTTGGAATCACTTTAATTACAATTGCTCAAAAAAAATAGAAATTCCACCAACTATTTTTTTCTAATCTGAAAATGATTTTTAAAATCATCTTTTTTTCAGTGAGAATGGATAATCGTGAACAAAGTATACAGGAAAAGTAAAATCTAAAAAAGATTGTTCGCGATAATTTGAATTCACAAAAACCGCATCTGCTTGATGTGAAAGGCCGCATTTATAACCCGTGATACTGCCACTTCTATCAAGTAATACTTTAACAAAGAAGGATAGATTTAATAGGGGGATTTTATAAGGGTTGGTCTTTGCACTTTGATCTATATCCAGCATCAACGTTTGCCCTTGTTGATTTGTGTACCAGGCGGGAGCGTAAAAAGAAACGTAATGATCAGTGATTACATTTAAAAGCAATGAAAAATTCATCATTGATGGGTAATCTACAGAGTTCTCGGTAAAGGCTTTTCTAAAAGAAAAAAGTAACCTTTCTTTAACTTTTTTCGTGAAAACTTCTTTTCCTCCTTCTTCTTCTAAAATTTTATATATTGAACACGCACTTTCTTTATTCAAATGAGCTGCAAAGGTATTTATGCTAAATATTGTAAATCCAAAAATAAACAAAATTTTCATCTAAAACTTAACCCTGTTTTGAAATTGTAATTTTAAAATTAGAATCACTGGGAAATAAATGATTGATCATTCGAAGAATTTTCATTCTTAATCATTTTGTCGTAATAAATGCGTAGTTTCTGATTGTGAAAGCTATTGCCAACTTTGGCCACAAAATCTTCAGGAACTAATTCAAGTTTTTTTTCTCTGCTTAGCGAATGCCACCATTCTAAATAGGCCAGCTCAATTGTTTCTCGCTCTAGATCAAGCTTAACTCTCTTCAGTTCTTCCCTTTGCTTTTGGATTATCTCTAGCCTTTTTGCATTCTCTTCAAGGGCCTTGGTTTCGTCACTCTTGTAGTTCCCAGGGGGAGCATACTGCATTTTTTTATTAGTAATACTCATAAAATATCGAACAGGATCACCAATATTTTTAGACTTGATAAGATCATTTTCGAGAATATCAAAAGCAAAAGCATCAAGTGACTCTTGCAGTTCTGCAAAAGTTAGCAAGCTGCGTTCGCGGACTTGCTTAACAAGATGCTCCCCAAAATTGAAGGTTTTTAAAATCGGGGGAATTGTGATTGTCCCCCATTCATCGGGTCCGCTAGTAGTAGTAGTTTTCTTATTTATAATTAAAGAACTACTACTACTAGAGGCCTCTGTGTTCAGTATGGTGTTCAGTTTGTGTTCAGTTTGTTGCTTCGTGTAATTAAACCTCACCCAAGAGGCCAGCAGATCGCTACTTAACTTTAAAGTGATCTTTGATCCTCTGCCTCCCTTTGGAGAAGAAATTTCCAAC
>CAYYUS010000611.1:0-594 GCA_964474925.1 uncultured Akkermansia sp.
GATGATCCTAATACAAACAATTCTACAGATCCCGCTAAAGATCCAAAAGATAAAACTGCAAACAAAGATCCAAAGAAAACAAAAGAGTATTACTTAAAGAATTTACCGGTAACTGATTCCTTATTGAAAGTAAGTAATGATAAGATCATTGAAGCTTTTTATTTATTAGGAACAACCTACAAGGAAGACCTGAATAATAATAAAAAATCAATTGCTGCATTTGAAGAGTTGAACTCGCGTTATAGCACACATAAATATTTACTCAATACTTACTATCAATTATTTCGCATTTACGAAAAAGAAAAAAATGCAGATAAAGCCGAGTTCTATAAGAACAAGATATTGAACGATTATCCTAATAGCGAGTTTGCGCAGTTGATCAAAAACCCTAAATACGCTGAGGAAAAACAAAGTGTGTTAAGTGATGTAGAAAAAGATTACGCTATTGTTTATGCTTCTTACACTGCCGGTAATTATTCTGATTCATATGCGCAAAGCGATGCTGCCATTACAAAATTTGGTAAGAATGTTTATTTACCAAAATTCGAATTCATAAAAGCAATGAGCTTAGGCAAATTAAAAGGACTTGATTCT
>CAYYUS010000611.1:604-2370 GCA_964474925.1 uncultured Akkermansia sp.
GCCTTAAAACAAATTGTGGCCATGTATCCTAAATCGGATGTTGCGCCATTATCAAAAGATATTTTGAATAGTATTGCCAAGCAAAAAAATCCTGAGACCGCTGTTGACGCGCCAAAAATAAAAGTGATGGGCAAAGATACTTTTCAGATAAATTTTATTACTCCACACTTTATGTTGGCATTGTGTACCGACGATCCAAAAATTGCCAACGCCTTTAAATCAAAACTCGATGCCTTCGCAAAAAAATATTACAGCAATAAAGTATTCACTATCGAAAGCACCTTGTTTGGATCAAAAATGCAACTCATTATTTTAAAAAGTTTTGATACCGCTATTGAAGCCATAAAATTTAGAGACAACATGAAAGACGATAAGGATCTTTTTAAAGACGATCTTAAAAAAGAACTCTTTACCTTGCTGATAGTCTCGGCCGAAAATATGCCTATGTTCTATAGTAAAAAGAACCTCAGCGGCTATCAATTGTTTTATAATGACAATTATAAAAGCTTGGATAACAGCATATTAGCCACTCCAGATAAACTAAAATAGCTACTCATTAGCTCAAATTTCGTATCTTGTATAAAATTACGGCCCATGTTTAACTCAACAAAAAATCAAAGTGTAGATGCCGGTTCTATAAACCTGTTAGGTTCAGGCACTAAAATCAATGGCGACATTAATTCTAATGGCGATTTTAGGATCGACGGACTTTTGGTAGGCAATATCACCATTTCAGGAAAACTTGTATTAGGTAATACCGGCCGTATTGAAGGTAATATACAATGTACCAACGCCGATTTGAGCGGAGAAGTAAAAGGTACAGTTAATATTAACGAAACACTTTCTTTAAAAAGTACTGCAAAGATCAATGGCGATATCATCACTAGTAAATTAGCCATTGAAGCTGGCGCTGTTTTTACGGGCACTTGTAATATGGGCGCTCTAGTAAAAAATATCAGTCAAAAAAATGAGCAAAAAGCAGTTGCCTCGCAAACAGCCTAACACACTTTTACGTTTCAGTAAACAAACCATTCAAATGTGAGTGATCATTTGCTTGAGCACCTGGGGTGGAATTAAATTAGATGAGTATTTTAAAACTAAAGATCCCTATTTCACCATTGTACTTTCGCTTTTAGGAATTGGAATAGCTATGTACGTTGTAATTAAAGATGTAACCAAGCAACCTACAAATGACCAAAATAAATAACATCATTAAACCCGTTATTTTTGCAACACTTGGTTCTGCTGCCATATCACTTTGCATCCTTCACTTTTTTCCGCACTCGCCACAAAATATACATTGGATCTACAGCATTGCTTTTCATTTGGCTGTTGCAATTGTGTTAGCGATCCTTGGTTTAATTAACCCCGATCCAAAAACCCTTGCCTCCAATTTACTGAGCATTTCTCTTGGAAGATTATTGGCATCGGGTATTGCTTTTTTAATGTATAGCCAAAAATTTCCTGATACTCAAAAGTGGTTCATGGTGCATTTTATGATGCATTATGTGTTATTTACCTTTTTTGAGATACTTTTTTTACTTAAAATTGTTACCGTTAAAACAAACAACAAATGAAAAAATATTTTTTAGTGATATGCGCTATCACAATTGCATCTGCATTAAATGCGCAAACAAAAACTAATAAGTCGAATAGCGAATATACATTTACCATTGTAAAATCAATAGAAGCTACACCTGTTCAAAATCAAGAAAGAACAAGTACATGCTGGTCGTTCTCCTCTTTATCATTTTTTGAAAGCGAGA
>CAYYUS010000612.1:0-2367 GCA_964474925.1 uncultured Akkermansia sp.
CGACATACAATTCTTTAATTAATTTTTGTAAATATTAGAAAAAATAGATTAGAAAAACCCTTTGTTAATAATTTGCCTCTTTTGTTAATAGCATACTCTTGTGTTTGGATGGGAAAGTTCAGTTTCGAGGCGTACGCAGTTTTGAAAACCAAGGAGTTTACATTAGTAAATGACTGTTTTCAAAACAAGTACAACGATGAAAATGGACTTTTCGGCCAAACACTACTTGCTAGCCTGGTAGATAGCAGAAATACCAAAACATAAGCTCTTGTAGCTGGTTTGAGTATATTTTAGTTTTTCAAGGATAGCCGTAAAGCGTTCATTGTCAGGAAAAGCCTTCACGCTCTCAGGTAGATAGGTGTATGCGCGTACATCTTTTGAAAATAAACGACCAATGAACGGTGTTACCTTATTGAAATAAAAATTATAGGCCCATCTGATGAATCCATTTCGTGGATTAGAAAATTCAAGGATCACCAATTTACCGCCTGGTTTTAAAACACGGTGCAAATTTATCAGTCCTTTTTCGAGGTTCTCAAAATTTCGAACTCCAAAACCAACTACAATGGCATCAAATGTATTGTCGGGAAAAGAAATAGTTTCGGCATCTCCATATTCTAACGTGATCAATTTTTCTAATCCCTTTTTTTTGATCTTTTCGCGACCAAACTTCATCATGCCTTCGCTAATATCCACTCCAATTACTTTTTCGGGATCAAGCTGAGCGCATTGAATGGCAAAATCTCCGGTGCCTGTGGCCACATCTAAAATTAGTTTGGGTTTATGTTCGCGTAATAATTTAACGCAGTCTTTTCGCCAACCTTTATGAATACCTAATGATAAAATAGAATTCAGCAGATCATAACGAAATGCTATGTTATCGAACATTTGAGCAACCTGCTCCTTTTTTGAATCTTTAGAATTGTACGGTGTTACTCCCTGCATATGATCCTTCTCACATAGATCTTAGTTCTTAATGAACTCCAATTCCAATGCTTCGTCTAATAATTTTTCTTTACTTATTGGCACAACGCCTACTTCTTCACAAACCAATCCACCCGATAAATTTGCAAGCGCGGCTGTAAATATTTCGTTACAATCCAAAGCTCTGCATAAAGCTGCTACGCTAATTACAGTATCTCCGGCACCACTCACATCGGCAATGCTGCGAATATGCGCAGGTAAATGCTCTTTTAATTTTCTTGAATTAGTGATCACGCCTTTTTCGGCAAGCGTAACTAAGGCTGTTTCAAATTTTTGTTTTACTCTAAAGCTGCTGATCGCTCTTTGAAGATCATTGATATTATCTGTATCAATATCCAATTTCAATCCTTCGCGCAATTCTTTTAAGTTTGGCTTAAATAAACTTACGCCTTTATATGCTAGGAAATTCTTTTTCTTTGGATCAACACACGTTGGAATGCCCTTTGATCGTGAAAGCTCTACCACTTTATGAATTAGTTTTGGAGTGATGAGACCTTTGTTATAATCTTCAAAAATGATCACATCAATTTTTTCATGTTGAATGATGTAGGAGATCAGGTTAAGTAACTGATTTGTTTCAGCCGGCGTGATATCTCCTTCATTTTCTTCATCTACACGGATCAACTGCGCTTTATTACCAATCACGCGCGTTTTTACGGTTGTAATTCTATCTCTACTTTTTAAAATTCCTTTTTGCGATAAGCGTTGGCTTTTTAAAAGATCTAAGAATTGTTGTCCTTCAATGTCTACACCGATCACCGAACATAAAATAGGATTTGCTCCCAATGCTTGAATATTTAAAGCAACGTTGGCCGCTCCACCTAATCTAATTTCTTTACTTGATACCGAAACAATTGGAACTGGCGCTTCGGGCGAAATGCGATTTACTTTTCCCCACAAATAGCTATCCACCATTACGTCGCCAATAATAAGCACGTTGAGATTGTTGAAGGATCTGAAAATTTCGCGAACGTGTTCCTTTTTTATAGAAAATTTTCTCATTGAATTACGATAGTTTTGCTAAAGCTTCTTTCATGCGTTTGAGGGCCTCACGTAAATTGTCTTCATTGGTGGCGTAAGAAAAACGAATGTATTTATCGTCGCCAAAAGCAGCACCCGGAACTAAAGCCACATGTGCTTCGGCCAAAAGGAATAAGGAAAGATCGGTAGCATTATCCACTTTCATGTCCTTATATTTCTTTCCAAAATAATAACTTACCTCAGGGTAAACATAAAATGCACCTTCCGGTTTATTTATTTTTAATCCCGGAATGTCCTTCATCAATTGTAAAACCAGGTCGCGACGTTTTTGAAATGCCTCTTGCATGGGTTTGATATAGGTATCAAAATCCAATTCCATTGCTTTGTGAATGGCCTTTTGCG
>CAYYUS010000613.1:0-2362 GCA_964474925.1 uncultured Akkermansia sp.
GGTAATTTCCAAATACCATCGGTACTGTATCGCGCAAATCCTCCATGCAGTTGATCGTAAATTCCTCCGCAAGCCATTTTGGTAAGCGTTAAGTTCACATGATCCAACACTTCTTTATCTTTATACAAATGGCCATAGCGTAACAGAAAAACATAATTACTTGGCAACGGAAACTTAGGCGCGCGATTTGGTCCGCCATGTTCATTATCAAAACTTCCCTTCCATTTTTGCACCCCTTTTTTTAGCGCTTCTTCTAATTCAATATTCTCAGGATATTTTGTTGTAGCAACCAGTTCGGCTTGCTTTATTCCGGCGGTTAAATTATTGGCATACTCTAAAACTTTTTCTTTGTCCTCTTTGAAAACATTTACAAGATTAGTAAGAACATTCAACCACTGTTTCTTGTTGAAATACGTTCCTCCATAAACCGGTCTTCCATCAGGCAATGCAATACAGTTTAATGGCCAACCACCATGCCCCGTCATTAATTGAACGGCCGTCATGTACAAATTATCCACATCGGGTCTTTCTTCTCTATCTACTTTTACCGAAACAAAATGCTCATTCATTAAAGCCGCCACTTGTTCGTCCTCAAAACTCTCGTGCTCCATTACATGGCACCAATGGCAAGCGCTATAACCAACACTAATTATTACCAGTTTATTTTGGTTCTTTGCCTCCTCAAAAGCCGAATTGCTCCAAGGTTGCCATTTTACCGGGTTATAAGCGTGCTGCAGTAAGTAAGGACTACTTTCGTTAACCAATGCATTTGCCTCTTTTTGTGCCATTTTTAATATAAACTTTATGAGTGGCAATTTACGTATATATAGGCCCAAAAAATACGTATAGTATAAATAGTATTGAACTTTAAATTCGCTAAATTTGAGCTTCTGCAATTAATTCTATTCGTATGAAAAAACTTTATTGGATCATTGGAATTGGCGTTACCATTTTATTGGTGATCATCTTCATGAAAGTAAGTGAGGGCACCAAACCTTTTGAAGTAATTTTAGATAAAGCCGAATTGCGAAGTGTAGTTGAAATTGTTTCGGCCACCGGAAAGATACAACCGGAAACAGAATTAAAGATCACGAGTGATGTGAGTGGAGAGATCACCGAAATGTTGGTGAAAGAAGGCGATCAAATAAAAAAGGGAACATTAATTTGCCGTATACAACCTGATCTTTACGAAAGCGCATTAGATCGCGTAAATGCATCGGTGAGTACAACCAAAGCAAATTTAAAATCTGCCGAAGCTCAATTAGAGCAAGCTAAAGCCAGTTTGGTAAATATGGACGCCAACTATAAGCGTAATAAAAAATTATTTGAGCAAGGTGCAATTTCGCAACAGGAATTTGATGCTGCAAAAGCGCAATACGAAAGTGCAAAAGCAAATGTAGATGCGTTGGATGCAGGAGTGAGTGCGAGTAGATCAAACATCCAAAGCAGCGAAGCCACTTTGAAAGAAGCAAATACCAATTTAGAAAAAACATTTATCTATTCGCCGGTAGATGGCACCGTTTATAAAATGAACGTGGAAAAAGGCGAGCGTGTGCAAGGTGTGCAAGGATTTCAAGGGACGGAGATCTTACGCTTAGCGAATTTAAATGAAATGGAAGTGAGCGTTGAAGTGAACGAAAATGATATCATCAAAGTTCACAAGGGAGATACCGCTTTGGTAGAAGTTGACGCCTATATGAACAAAAAATTCAAAGGGATAGTTACAGAAGTGGCGAACTCTGCGAACATTGCTAATATGTCTATCGATCAAGTAACAAATTTTGTGGTGAAGATCCGTTTGATCCGCGAGTCGTATGCATTTTTGATCAATGAAAAGAATCCGGTTCCTTTTCGTCCGGGTATGAGCGCAAGCGTAGAGATACAAACCTTACGTGTATCAAATGTAGTTACTGTACCAATTCAAGCGGTAACATCGCGTAATAAAGATTCATTGATGGTTAAAGATGAGGATAACGGCGGTGGAATGAAAGTGAAGAATGATAAAGAAAAAGTTGACGAAGAAAAAGAAAAGAAGAAAGCTGAAGAAGAAATAAAAGAATTAGTGTTTGTGATCAAAGATGGGAAAGCTGTACAAAAAGTTGTTGTGTCGGGAATTCAAGACAATGAATATATCCAGATCATTTCCGGATTAGAAAAAGGAGAAGAAGTTATTTCGGGTCCTTACAGTGCCGTTTCGCGAAGTTTGAGGGACGGCTCGAAAGTTGTTGTGGTAAGCAAAAAGGATCTTTATAACAAAGACTAATTGGCTTTAATATTACATATTGAAACAGCCACCAGTAATTGCTCTGTTTCGCTGAGTGATGGTGAGCGCATTTTAGCAACGATAGAATTAAATGAAGGA
>CAYYUS010000614.1:0-2360 GCA_964474925.1 uncultured Akkermansia sp.
CGCCTTTTAAAACCAAAAACATTTCATCTTCGTATTCGTGCGAATGCCAAATAAATTCGCCCTGAAATTTAGCGAGCTTTACGTGTTGTCCATTTAATTCGCCGGCTATGCGCGGATTCCAGTGATCATTAAATAAGGATAATTTTTCGGCGATATTTACTTTTGCGATCTCCATATGTGAAAGTTGAAAATGTTACTTAATAAAAAAAGTAGTTCCATTAATACTTCTTTGATCCTTGGTTTCGACGAATTCTATCACTACTTTGCTAAAGATATAGATCTCCCCCGCAGCACAATTCTTTGTGATCTCAGCGATCTTATTGTCAGTAAGCATATAACTTTTGGTCTCACCATTGCTCACCTTTGTTACTTCCATATTAATAATTTGAAATGCGCAATCGTAGTCAAAATTACTAAGATCCAATACGACGCTTTCAGCTTTTGAAAAATCAGAAGCTTTCACATCCCCACCTTTTGATTGATTGAGAGAACTCCCCATATAAATAGTTAATACCGGCGAAGGAATTTTTCGGTTCCTGAATTTGTAAGAGTAGGTTTTATCATTTACAGTAACATTTACAAAGGTGGGATTGGTGTTTTTTACATCAATATAATAGATAGAAGAATCTTTCGAAGAAATATCTTCTTTGGCAATAAGGCCGTTTTGAACTTTTACCGAATATTTTTTTGAAGGATCTTTATAAAGAACAAACCTGTTCTCTACGCCTATATAAAATAGATCGCTGGATTTGATCCTGTAAAAGGGTTGATCGCCCTTTGTATTCTTTTTTGCAACAGTTTTAGTTTGCGCTGAATGACCAGAGAGGATAAGTGAAAAAATAAATAAAAGGATGTATCTCATTTGTAATGTAAATATAATCAAATGAGCTTTAAAAATAGTAGCTTATTCTACCGGATAACCCTTTTTAAGCCAATCTTCTTCAATTCCAACAGGAAGATCAAGGATCAGTACCTTTTTAAAACCGGCTTTGGTAGCTGCTTCATATGCAGGTTTAATATTAGGACAAGTTTTGTAAGAACAACATCCGCAATAGAAAACAACATCTTTGTTCTTGTCTAAGCCTTCCAATTTATCTTTCAAACGCATCATGCCAAATTCATAATTAACCGCCCCAACTAATTGCGCTGTTTTAATATTTTGCATTGGACCCACATTTAAAATTAATGGTAGATCTTTTGAATTGTTTTTTATTTTATCGGCCAGATCTTTGGTTGGAAGAATTTGCTCCTTCTTCCAAGGGTTTGTTGGTTCTTGGGCAAATACCGAAAAAGAAATGAACGCAAGGATAGTTACAAGGAATTTCATAATGTGTTTTAATTCAAAAGTACATAAACCGTGCCGAACTAATTCTTAAAAATTCATAAACGCGGGTCAATTAACCTTCTACTTGAGTCTTGATCATTTTTAAGATAGGGTTCCATCCTTCGCCATTATTGTAAGTTTCTTTATAACGTTTTTCGCCTTCTGCTACTTGGTTATAATCGCCCTGTGTAACACGCAATGTAGTGCCGCCGTTCTCTTCAATTAGATCGTAAGTTACAGTTAAATAATTTTCGGGAATATCGGGAATAGTGGCACTATGGGGATCAATAACCGTATAAGCCAAATGTTTTGTAGGTTCAATTCCTTTTATGTGTCCTTTTACCGGAATGAATTCTTTTCCTTCATGCATCATCTTCCAAATAAGTGTGCTGCCAACTTTCCAATCGGAAATGGTTTCGCAGCCAAACATGTATTTTTTGGTTTCTTCAGGTTTTGTAAGTGCATCCCACACTTTTTTTGCAGGAGCTTTAATGTGAATGTTGTTGGTAATGTGTAACTGGGTCATAGTACTATGGAATTGTAAAATTAATTTGTGTGTTGGTAGTTGTTGTGCCTTGCGCACTTAGTGAAAACGTAGTGTTAGCTGTGCTTATCCAATCGCCGCTATTAATTGTTTTGTTGTCATCATTATCATAAAATGCATAATAAAAATAGGTGCCTGGATGCATGTAATTAAACGTATACGTTGCGCTACTTGCCGAAAGGAATACGTAGCGTGAGCGCGTTTTTAAAGCGGCACTATTAAATGTAAAGCCCGAAAATAAGGGTTGTGTAGTGATCACCAAAAAAACTTTTTTATTGGATACAGGCGTGTAGGAAGCCGCGTAATTATAAGTGGCTGTTGTTTGCCCTAAATAAGGTTGTGCTGTTTCCGGATACGGATCTCCAGTAGGTGGACCCGAAGTAGAATAATACACCGCTTCGGTTTGAGAAGTAAATGTGCTCGAAAAATCTTTGGTGATCGTTTTTTTAGGGAAAGCAAAATTAGTAACCGCTGCTTGGGTTGAAAGAGAAT
>CAYYUS010000615.1:0-2356 GCA_964474925.1 uncultured Akkermansia sp.
CTCTGCTTAAAAAGTCTACCGCACACACAGGTACGTCTTGCAATTACCGTCTAACTACCCTATAGGGGTGATTTTATCACCCCATTGTGCGCTTTTTGGTTGTGTTGGGGTGATTTTCTTATCCTTAGAGGTATTGTAAATATACGTCATTTTAGCTTCTTTTTGGCAGCTTCATCTAGCTTTAAATAATTGTCTTTCGACACTACTTGTTTGCCGGTTTTCTCTTCTAATTCCTTACGGGCATTACCCGCTACATTGCCGCCCTGTTTGGCCACTTTTTTGTTTTCTATAAAACCAACCGGATTCTTAGTTTTAACAATGGCGTTGGTTGAAGCCTCTCCCAACATCGAAAAAATGAGCTCCAGATCCGACATGTGATCTCGTAAGTTTTGACTTTTTAACCCCTTTATAGTTTTATGATCTTTTGGTGAAATACCAAATGTGGCCCTAGAAATTTCAGAAGTTAAAATAGCATATTCTTTATGCTCTTTAACACCTCTGCTTTTCCACTCACCTGTTAATTCTTCTCTAATAGCAATACTGCGCATACGCTTCTCTATCCAATCTTCCGAATAACCTTTTAGTTTATATAATTCTCTAGTGCGCTTTGCAGCCAATTCCGGGTTTTCAATTTCATCTAATCTATCCGAACCTACTTGCGCCAACCATACTTTAAACGGCTCAGCTTTAGGAGATGGGATTGATTGAATAATTCGCAACAAACCCTTTTTATCAGAAGCCTGAACTTTTCTCACTTTCCCATCTGCAGCCTTCATTTCAACTAGGGTACAAATTGTACCCCAGTTGCCCTTAAGAGATTCATCTCTGCTCAACATTCGTTTAATGTATTGCTTAACATCTCCACTCTCAGTGAGGATCTCAACAACATCTTGAACAGAAAAATACCACTTTTGTTCTGCCTCGCTCCAAACTGAACGAATTTTTTTGCTTTCAAATAATTTAATGTTACTCATAATTTAAATGTATTGTTTTTGTTTATAATGTATCGAATGGTGAAATGATCTTTTGAATGCTTTTATTGCTAACATGGGTATATATCTCAGTAGTTCTGCTTCTGCTATGCCCTAAAATTTCTTGAATATACCTGAGATCAGTACCATTCTCTAATAAATGAGTAGCATAGCTATGCCTCAGCCAATGTAAACTAACGGGTTTAGTGATCTTACTTTTTTCAAGCGCTTGCTTTAATACATTTGCCAAACTCCGCTCATCATACTGACCTTTTCCGCTTTGCCCTTCAAACAACCAATCTTTTGGTTTGCACGCCACAAAATAATCTCTTAAAAGAACTAATATTTTTTCAGATAAAGGAACTACTCTGTCTTTTTTACCCTTAGCTTTTCTTACAATGATCAAACCCCTTTTGGAATCGATATCTTTTATTTTTAAACTCAATAACTCACTTCTTCTTAAACCACAACTATAGATCAAACTCAGCATGGCCTTGTGTTTAATATTATTATGCGCATTTAATATCAGCTTTACCTCTTCTTTACTTAAAACGTTGGGTAATAGTTTTTCTGTGCGAGGCCTATGCACTTTTTCGGTTTCTATAACTTTATTTTCAATAGTTCTAAAAAACAATTTTATCCCATTCACCACTTGGTTTTGAAACGAAGGAGAAAGTTTATTTTTAAGGATATGATCATTATTGAACCTAACAACATCCGCATTATCTATTTCCGCAAGAATTTTTGGTTCGCAAAACCGTAAAAAGGTTTTCAAAGCATCCGAATAAGTGCCAATAGTACTGGCACTATAACGTTTGCTGTGCATCCAACGCTCAAATTCAATTATTTTTTTCTGAACGTCTTCACTTAGTAGTGCCAAAGCATTAACGTGTTGCCGTTCTTTATACGTTTTTGGTTTCTCAACTTCTTTGAGATCGTTTATAAAAATAAATGTATAACCCAAAGAGCTAATTAATTTACAAACAGCTTGCACATTTATTTGACTATAATGCACCAACCATGCCTTTTGCGAATTGCTCCAAGTGGAACCATCAACTTTTCTTAAAAGCTCGATGAGATTTTGATCGTACTTGAATTTTATGGCAAGACACTCTGTATTGTTATGCCATAACCGTTGTAAGTTTATTTCCATGTTGTATTTTTTTCTACTATCAAAGATACTCTTACAAAAAAGGATTGATGGCTATAAATTATAGCAATCTGTAATTTTTTCTGAACTGCCTGGTGTTCGCCCGCGTGAGCGATTGAAGCGAAAAGCCCTGCTTAGTACTTTGCTTAATGTTTGTTAGGCGAGGAGGCCGCGAGATTTACCCTCGCGGACCCCGGAGCCTTACAAACATAGCAAAGTACAAGCAGGCTTGTAG
>CAYYUS010000616.1:0-2355 GCA_964474925.1 uncultured Akkermansia sp.
TGCAATTAAAACATGTAGGTAGTAAAAATTTTAATTCTATATACTCTCTAGTATTGCTTTTGGAAATAAAAGCCTAAATCGTGGATCTGATTTCTTGAAAAAAGTAACAGCCTCTACATTTTTTAACTCAAGAGCTTTTAGAATATCGTCTTTGGCATTCAGAACGTCATCAAGCGCATACCTTGCAAGTCCTCTACGATAGTATAAATGACCTTTGTTACATGGCATTTTCAATCCTTCAGTTGCACTTTTGATGGCCTCTTTGAACTGTTTGCTATCCAAATACCATGTTGTTCTTTCTATATAGGCACTGCAAGTATATTTATCTATAGAAAGCGCAGAATCACAATCAGCGATAGCCTCTACGTAGTGACCGTCTCTAAATCTAAATACACTTCTTCTAACGTGAAGGTCTGGTAGTTCTGATTTAGGGGCTAAGGACATGGCTTTTGTTACATAGTCAATGGCCATACTATTTATTCCAAGTTGACCAAAGTGTTCTGCATAGCTAATATAATGAATGTGTTTTTCCGGATAGACCTCAATGAGTTTTTTTATGATCAGAATGTAATTAGCAGAATCTTTTATTTTGTCCCTGTAAAGTAAAGCTAGCTGTAAATAAACCGTTTCTGAGTGAGCGATGCTGAGGGCTTTCTTGTAAAATTCAGCCGCTTCAAAATTTCTTTTATTTGCTTCTCTTACCAAGCCACCGTAATAGTTGAATTCAAAATTATTGACATTTTTAAATTCAAGAGAATCAAATCGTTTCTCAGCAACTTTGTAATCTCGCTCCTCAAAGTCAATATCAATGCGCTTTTTAACTTGTTGAAAGATCACTTCTTGTTCAATAGGATCAAATTCCTCTGAGTCATCACATCCAAAGAGGAAACTTATACAAAGTATAAAAATCAAATTTTTCATTCGAAATTCAGGCTGCAGTAATTAATCTCCCAAGATACTAAACAATTCTTTATTATAGTTTTTACGATTATGATCTTATTTTGAATGTGTTTGCCCTTGTCACTGACCGCGTAAGGGATTTAACAGAAACCCAGACTTCGAATGGGTAATTTCATTGGCGAAGAGCACGCTCAAAAATTCTACCTATGATAATCCCCCTTCGAATTACTTCTATCAATTTTATGTTCTATTGCCTTGGGATCATATTTACTAAACATGTTTATCCAAATAGCCCGCGAGGTTCTAAAAATAACAGGCATAAGCACTACTAAAACTGTAAGCAAAGCAATAAGGTTAGGTGCAATTTCCCATCCGTAAAAATGAAACACGGTAAAATGTACAATTACCGCTATTAACGTTGTGGTGGCATGGCTTATCATCATAGCGCCGTAATAAAATCCAACTTCGCGTTGAAGATCTTCGCCACACTTAGGGCAGTAGTGCGGCATTTTATCGAGAGCATTAAAGTTATAGGGATTTTTATTTAAAAATAAATTGCCTTGCTGGCAGCGAGGGCATTTTAATCTTAAAACACTATTTAGTATGGATCCTTTACCGATGAGTTTCATGAGCTGTGAGGTTATAAATGTACGAATTTTAGAGGCAGAAACCGCAGAGAGCTGACGCTCTCGCAGAGGTAAGCGCAGAGAAACGCAGAGGATCACCAGTACCTGCTAATAAAAGAGAAAGCGCAGCTTTCTTTTCTCTGTGACCTAAGTTGTTTTAGGCGTTTAGTTTTGCTCTGCGACCTCTGTGTATCCCGATAGTTATCGGGACTCTGTGAAGCACCGCAGGTGCGCTCTGTGGTTAAAAAAAATACAGTACATTTGTCTATGCAAAAACACCTCACCATTTTATTAATTGCCTTTGGGTTCCTTATGAATTCCCAAAACAACTTCACTTACAAAACCGATTTCAAAACCATCCTTGCTAAAACAAAGGATGCTAATGACAAACTGTATTACGATAAATTATTACCACGCTTCAAAAAAAATGACAGCACGCTTACCAACGCTGAGGTATTAGCTTTATTAATAGGCTTTACAGCAAAACCCGAGTATAAACCTTACGAGGACATGAAAGAGGAGACTGCTATTTACAATCTTAACGCCGAAGGAAAATATTATGACGCACTTCAAAAAGCAAATGAGTTCTTAACAACACATCCTTTAAGTATAAAAGCTATTTACGAAAAATCATTCTCGCAATACAAAGCTCAACATATTGACAGTGCTAAATTTTATGTGAAGCAAGGGCAGCGGATATTTAAAGCCATGGCCTATAGCGGGAACGGAAAAACAAAACAAACGCCTATGTTTGCTTTAGGTCCTGCGGATGGACAAGATTATATTTATAAATATATTGATGTTGGTATTGTTAACAAGAGTTCGGGAC
>CAYYUS010000617.1:0-2345 GCA_964474925.1 uncultured Akkermansia sp.
TGAGTTGTGCTTAATTTATACAAAAATAGTTTTTAGATGATCAGAATCTCCTTTAATTATTAAATTTACCTTAACTGATTGATTTTCGTCATTAAATGCATAAAAATCCTGAAGTTGGCTTTAATGAATTCAATACCTAAAAAAGCCCTTTTACTTGTACTTCTGTTAGTTGATCTGTTTTGTTATTCGCAAAATATTGATTCGCTTAAACAAGCCCTTCAAAAGGCTAAACACGACCTTGTAAAATGCAATATTCTTTCACTTTTGTCGGAGCTGGAAACCGACGACGCTTTATGGCCAAAATACAATGAAGAGTTAAAATTAATATGCGAAGCAAATCTTGCTAAGCTCAATAGTTCTCACCCAGATGTTGTTGTTTTTAAAAAGCATTACGCTACAACACTTAATAATATAGGGTATTTGGCTTTGCAACAAGAAAATGGACCTAGGGCGGTTGAGTACTTTAAAAAAAGTCTAGAGATCCAAGAAGCAATTGGTGATAAAAAAGGCGTTGCGAGTTCATTAAACAATCTTGGAGTGATCTATACAAACTTGGGGCAAATACTTAGCGCCATTGACGTTTATAAACGTTGTTTAAAAATACAGGAGGCGCTTAACGAAAAAAAAGATCTGGGTCTTACCTTTCACAACCTTGGTCACATTTATCAACTACAGGGAGATCACGCAAAAAGTTTAGAGTATCAGGAAAAAAGCCATGCGCTTTATAAAGAAATAAATGATCAACCCGGTATTGCTTCATCGCTTAACGCGCTGGCCTTAAACTATTACAATCAGAAAAATTACAAAAAAGCACTTGACTATTACACACAAAGTCTCGTTCTTGAAAAAAGCCTACAAAATAAAAGGCAACAAGGTATTTTATTATACAATATAGGACTCACATGGCAAGCGTTGGGTGATAATGAAAAAGCACTAGATGATTTCAAAGAAAGCCTCGTGCTCTCAGAAGAAATAAACGATAGATCCTCAATTGCAAATTCTCTAATTAATTTTGGATGGGTATATCTTAGAAAAAAAGACTATCCTCTCGCGCTAAAATATAGCCAGAGAGGAAAAGCCATAAGTGTAGAAATTGGTTATCCCATAAATGTGCAAAACTCTGCAAAGGTATTAAGCCAGATTTATAAAGAGATGGGCAAGTATAAGGAGTCTTTGGAGAATTACCAATTGTATATTCGAATGCGCGATAGCTTAAACAATGAAAATACCCGGAGAGCAACCGTTAAATCTCAACTTCAGTATCAATTTGAAAAACGCGCCGCCGCTGATAGCGTAGCGTATGCAAAAGAATCGAAGATCAAAAATATTGAATTAGCAAAACAAAAAACCGAAATAGAGGCTAAGCGCAATCAACAGTACGCATTATTTGGAGGATTAGCCCTTGTGATAATTTTCGCAGGCTTTATGTACAATCGCTTTAAAATAACTCAAAAACAAAAACACATTATAAGTGCGCAAAAACATTTGGTAGAAGAGAAGCAAAAAGAAATTGTAGATTCAATTAACTACGCCAAGAGGATCCAGTATACACTTTTAGCTCACGAAGATCTTTTAAAAGAAAATCTGAAACAGCACTTTGTTTATTTCAACCCAAAAGATATAGTGAGCGGTGATTTTTATTGGGCTACAAAAAAAGAGAACAAATTCTATATTGCCGTTTGCGATTCAACAGGCCATGGTGTTCCGGGTGCGTTTATGAGCTTACTTAATATTGGATTTTTAACTGAAGCCATTAACGAAAAGGGAATTGAGAAACCAAACGAAGTTTTTAATTTTGTAAGGAAGCGATTAATAGATAATATCAGTAAAGAAGGTCAGAAAGACGGTTTTGACGGCGTTTTGATATGCATAGATCGTTCGACAACAAGTCCAAAAATATCTTATGCAGCGGCCAATAACCAAATGGTAGTGATACAAAACAATAATTTAGTAGAATTGCCATATGATCGCATGCCGGTTGGTATTGCCGAAAACCTTGATAGTTTTAATTTATACACATTAGATACAAGTACCAACGATGCGATATATTTATATACTGATGGCTACGCAGATCAATTTGGCGGAGAAAGAGGAAAAAAATATAAATACAAGCAATTGAACGATCATATTTTAAGTATTCATCAATTACCGTTTAATGAGCAAGGAAGTATGCTTCAACAACGCTTTAATGATTGGAAAAAAGATCTAGAACAAGTCGATGACGTTTGCGTTTTAGGATTGCGCTTGTAAATATTCTACGATCACTTAGAGATAACCTTAAACTCTGTTCTTCTGTTCTTAGCCTTATTCTCAGGAGAATCGTTAGGAACTTTAGGGCGTTTATC
>CAYYUS010000618.1:0-2339 GCA_964474925.1 uncultured Akkermansia sp.
GTTAAAAAAACTAGCAAGAAGAAAGTAGCAAAAAAAGCTGCTAAGAAAACAAACAAAAAACGTAAATAAATTTTAATCAAATAAGCCTGTGTTTTGTGCACAGGCTTTTCTATTCTTATAACCGTGGATACTAATTTTGTTGATTATGTGAAGATCTGCTGCAGAAGCGGAAAAGGCGGACCTGGCTCTAGGCACTTGCATCGTGATGTGTTTACTGCCAAAGGTGGTCCTGATGGTGGTGATGGTGGACGTGGTGGCCATGTTATTGTAAAAGGCAATAAACAATTGTGGACATTGATCCATTTAAAATATCGTAAACATGTTATTGCTACCGAAGGTGAAAGCGGTGGAAGTTCTAACTCTAGCGGAAAACAAGGAAAAGACGAATACTTAGAAGTTCCATTAGGTACTATTGCTAAAGATGCCGAAACAGGCGAAGTACTTTTTGAAATTAAAGAAGACGGAGAAGAACATATTATTGTTGCAGGAGGAAGAGGCGGATTAGGAAATACACATTTTAAATCGCCAACCATGCAAACGCCTCGTCATGCACAACCCGGCGAAGACGGAAAAAATGAATGGAAGATCCTAGAATTAAAAGTTTTGGCCGATGTAGGTTTAGTTGGCTTTCCGAATGCAGGTAAATCAACTTTACTTTCGGTAGTGAGTGCTGCAAAACCCGAAATAGCCAATTATCCATTTACAACATTGGTTCCTAATTTAGGAATTGTAGAATACCGCGATTACAAAAGTTTTGTGATGGCCGATATTCCGGGAATTATTGAAGGCGCCCATGAAGGAAAAGGATTAGGCTTGCGTTTTTTAAGACATATTGAACGTAACTCACTTTTATTATTTATGGTGAGTTGCGATAGCAAAGATATTGTTGAGGAATATAATGTATTATTGAACGAATTGAAATTATACAATCCTGAATTGCTTTTAAAAGAGCGCATTTTGGCCATTACAAAAAGTGATATGCTGGATGCTGAACTTGAAGCTGGATTGACAAAAGAAGTTACAAAAGGATTAAAAGGAAAGAAGAAAGTTCCATTTATCTTCATCTCAGCGGTTGCCGGAAAAAATATCACTCAATTGAAAGATCTGTTGTGGGAGAAATTAAATCATTATGATTTTTGAGATCATCAGAAAAAATAATTGATCATTTTATTAAGGCGTTGATCAAAGAACTTCCAAGAGAGACAAAGACCAAACAAGAAGATCAACAAATCCTCTTAACGTATCAAGCTCATAAATGTTTGATCCACTTTTTTAAAGAAACCCCTTTTGATACATTCAAAGGTTTACAGTTACCCATAGATCTTTTAGTAACCAAAAAAGACAAGTTAGTTTCTATTATTCAATCAAAACTGCATTACACGCGTAAAGTTTACGGCCGCCAGTGCATTGCCAGAAGAATTGAAGCCGTTGTTGCAGAAAAATTTTTGAACGAGTACCATTTGATGTCGTTTGCCTCCAGCGCGTTTCATTATGGCCTGTTTGATAGTGCTGAATTAATTGCTGTAGCTTCATTTTCTAAAGGAAGAAAAATGAATAGATTGCAAGAGCATCAACGCTCTTTTGAATTGGTTCGGTTTTGCTGTAAAGAAGGAATTACAGTTACAGGAGGCTTAACAAAGCTTTTAAAATGTTTTGCAGATGAAAAAGATCCGGGCGATATAATGACCTATGTTGACAAACAATTAAGTGAAGGGGCTTCCTATTTAAAATGCGGATTTAAATTACATAGTGAAACAAAGAAGCAGGAATTTTTAGTGAATACTGGCACTTTAGAAAGAAACTATTATAAAGGCGAGACATTTGATGCTAAAAAATTCTATATCTCAGAGAATTTAGGTAATTTAAAATTGGTTTATACATTTGATAAACACTAAACATAATTGCATTGTTGTATTAGGTCCCACCGCCAGCGGCAAAACCCATTTGTCCTGCCAATTAGCCTATTATTTAAATGGCGAGATCATTAGTGCAGACTCGAGACAAGTTTATAAAGACTTAGACATTGGGACCGGAAAAGATCTGGAAGAATATAAAGTTAAAAATAAAAAGATACGCTACCACTTAATTGATGTGTGCGACGTGAATACCCAATTTTATTTACATGATTTTATTCGTGAATTAAAAAAGAGTTTTACTGAAATCTCAGAACGTGGGCACCTTCCAATAATTTGCGGAGGAACAGGTTTATATTTAGAAGCTTTGGAAAAAGACCATCACATGACCTTAGTGCCCGAGAATGAAGCCTTGCGGAATAAATTATCAAAGGCATCGCATGAAGAATTAGTTAAATTGCTATTCTCGCTGAGAGGTCCTCACAT
>CAYYUS010000619.1:0-590 GCA_964474925.1 uncultured Akkermansia sp.
TGGGATAGCTGGACGCTAATAAAACAATGGTATGCTGTTATTAAATCTAGGCCTTCTTTTCAACCTATTCTCCAAGACAGAATCCCAGGTTTTAATCCACCAAAAGATTATTCAAACTTAGATTTCTAGCTTATTGTAAAAATATTATTTTACCGTTTGACCTTAGTCCTGAAAGCCGCGAAAAAGTTGGTATCGCCGTTCAATTGGCAAATTATTATAAGGCCGATCTTCGTATCGTGTCGGTGTTCCCGCCAAGCGATCATAAATACGAGAACAAATTACTTCCATATCTTCAGCAAGTAAAAAAATTCATCAAAGAAAAAGGTGTTAATTGTACAAACAAATCTATTCCTGCAAATGATGTTGCCGAAGCCATTATTGATTACGCTAACAAGAACGATTGTGATCTTATCATTCAAATGAATAAGAAAGATAAAAGTTTAGGTGAGATGTTTGGTGGAACGATGTCGGAAAAAATGGTTGACATCAGTAATGTTCCCATCTTAACTATTAACCCTATGAAGAGGGAGAGTTACAGTACCGGTATCCACTAAGTTTTTTTAGTTCACCCCACCAAAATTATTCAACAG
>CAYYUS010000619.1:602-2334 GCA_964474925.1 uncultured Akkermansia sp.
CGTATTGTTTGGCAAGTTGTTCTCTGAATTCGGCAGTTTTTAAAGGTTTCTTTTTTGTTTTTGGTAATTGAAATACTTCGGGTTTGGGTTGGATCACTTCCACTTTTTTTGCAAAATAAATGGTGCCTCCATCTTCGGAAGCAAGTCCTAATATTAAACCGGGCAAACCATTAAAACTTTCGGGACCAAAACCGGGAACAATTTCATCAGCATACCAAGCATAAACTCTACTGCTGTCATTTTCTACCCAAATGGCTTTACGGCAATTAAATCCGGCAATAGTTCTTTGCCCATCGGTGATCTTCCATTTTCGTTTTGATAAGGAATCTTTGAGCATGAATTCCTCGCCCCATATTTTTTTGAAAGTTACCTTCGAGTCGCTTGCTTTATTTTGATAGGTAGTATTGAGCGAGGTGGCCCATTCAAAATTATCGCGATACTCGCTTTCAACAGGTTTAAAACAAGAGAGTGAGTCGGTGAACGTTAATTCAAACTCATCTATTTTTACTTTATCGGCTTCCTTTACCCATTCTTTCACATCTTCCCAGTGTTTAAGACGTTTATACAAATTCGTTTTACGTTCATACGTAACTTTACCATACGTTATTTGCGCGCACATTGTAGAAGTGAACACCACTAAAAATACTATGCTATAGATCTTCTTAATCATCTCTGCCTTCGTCTTTTGTTTTTTGGCTATTGAATTTATATGTGAGGTTCAATAAAAAATAACGAGTAATGATCTTAGTTCTGGAATCGGTGATGATATTATTATAAACTTGCCTGTTAGCCACAATGTTTTGATTTAGGATATCAAAGGCCTTTATTGCTACTATGAAATTCTCGAGCTTACCAAAATGTTTAGATACGGAGGCGTTAACGATCAAATATTCGATATTGTACCCGTTGGCACGTTTACTCTTAATATTGTATTCCGCATCCGACTCAATAAAAAATTTCTTTTTTAATTCAATACGCAAGCTTCCATTGTAAATTTGCGAGGTATACGGTCTATTGTTCTCGTTATTTATTGTAGAATACGGTATGTTGTATTCATATCTTCCGCCAATATTAAAATAAAATTTCTCAAGATCAACCGTAACGTCAGTTCCTCCGTTTATGTTCGAATTTCGTGTGGTGTTAACTACATTGTTAATGATATTATTGTTGCTGTAAAAATTTGAATTCCCATTAACACTAAATATCAATTGGCGTTTTAATGTTGGCCAATTGGCGCCTATCCATGCTGCTCCGTTGTAACTTCCATTCATATTGGTGGCGGTAGAAATGGAACGACCAATTGAATCGTAAAGCAAACTACTTGAGAACGCGTTTTGTGTAATGTTGTAATTTCCACCCATCCACATGTATTTACCCGAAACCGGTTTATATGAATTGAAATTTAGATTGAACTGATGCTGAAAAGTGGGAACGAGATTTGGATTGCCAAGAGTAATAAAATTTTGATTCGCATTATTTCTTAAGGGCTGTAGTTGATTAATACTAGGCTGCTGTGAATTTGTATTATAGGTCAAATACAAGCGCATATTTTGACTAAAATTATAATTGAAATTCATGAAGGGCAAAATATTATTAACCGATAGCTTTAATACACTATCATTATAATTGTTCGTGTTAGACAAACTAACCTGACGTGCTCTTGTTCCAATAACAAAACGGTATTTTTTGATCTCATAAATGAGTCGCAATTTTGCTTGGTTAACCATTTTTG
>CAYYUS010000620.1:0-2332 GCA_964474925.1 uncultured Akkermansia sp.
TGATACATTTTATTCCTTCATTATCTAAATAATCATGAATGAGAGTGGCTTCATAGGAATCGTTGACAGTAGTTAGTTTTACAAAATTCATTGTCAGTATTGAGAATTCTTTTTTGAATTAATAAAACAAAGTTAGTTAGAATTGCTAATTATCCTAATGCGTAAAATGTTTTTTGTACATTTCAAAACTCTCTTGAATGATTTTAATGGCACTGTTCTTATCCAAAAAATCTTCAATGATAACAGTTTTGTTTTCTAGTTTTTTATAATCTTCAAAGAAATTGCGCAATTCAGAAATAAAGTGTAGAGGTAATTCCGAAATATCATTGATGTGGTTGACGCTAGGGTCTCCTTCTGCCACAGCTATAATTTTGTCATCGGCTTCACCACTGTCTATCATACGCATAACGCCTATTACTTTGGCGGATACAATACACATAGGAACAATATCAATTTGCGATAAAATTAAAATATCCAAGGGGTCATTGTCATCGCAATAACTTTGTGGGATAAACCCATAATTTGCAGGATAATAAACCGAACTAAACAAAACTCTGTCCAGCTTAAGTAAGCCACTTTCTTTGTCGAGTTCATATTTGGCTCGAGATCCTTTGGGGATTTCGATAATACCATTGACTATTTCTGGTAATCTATTTCCAGGAGAAACATTGTGCCATGGGTTGGATTTTTCTTTCATTTTATTTTTAAATTAAAGTTAAGGACTTTCGTCAAACAAAGTGTCATTAGTACTGCCAATTTTATACAAAGATTCTTTTATAGGCAAAGTGAAATAAAAGGAAGAGCCTTTGCCTTCAATACTCTCAACCCAAATTTCACCGCCGTTTTTTTCTAAAAATCCCTTCACTAAAAACAAACCAATTCCAGCACCTTTGTTTTTTTGTCTCGATTCTGATAGGGTTTTCATTTGTGGGGTAAATAGTTTACTCACTATTTCTTGTGACATACCCATGCCGTTGTCTTTTACTTGAATAATGATTTTATCATCTTTTCTTTTGGCAGATACTTTAATATCACCTCCCTTTTCAGTGTGTTTTATCGCATTAGAAATAATGTTTTGAATGATAGAAGTTAGCATTTTGCCATCTGCAAATACTGTAGTATCGGTATGAATTTCATTGTGCAAATTGATTGTGTTAATATTGGCCGTTTCATTAAGGGTTTCAAAAACTTTGTTGATGTAATCATCTAACTTAATTTTAGAAGGAGCAAATGCTTCAGAGGCGTATTTAATTCTTGCCCATTCTACTAAATAATCAAGCATGTCCAATTCATCAGTTGTAGCTTTGTAAAGCATGTCAAGCATTTCCTGAACTGCTTCAGGTTTCATCTTTTTATAATTTTCCTTTAAATATTTGGAGGTGCCAATAATGGCAGACAAATGACTCCTTAAGTCATGAGATAAAATAGCCATAACACTTTCCTTGTGAGTATTTAAGTCCTCCAATTCAACAACATATTTTTTTATGGCATCTTCAGATTGTTTTCTTTCAGTTAAATCACGCAATATTTTAACATATCCCAACATTTCACCATTCATGCCAGTAAGCGGAAAAACCAATCCGTATGCATAAAATAAGCTTTTGTCTTTTTTAATGTGCCATCTGTTGTCAGTTGCTCGACCTTCTTTTAAGGCTGTTTTTATTTCTTTTTTAGGGATGTCGCTTTTTAAATCATCCTCGGTAAAGATGATGTTAAAAGATTCGCCAATCACTTCATCCGTTTCGTAACCGAATATTTTGACAGCGCCTGAACTCCAACTGTTTATATTAAATTCTTTGTCTAATGTAAAGATGGAATAATCCTGTAAACTGTCAATTATCTGACTGTAAAATTCAGCAGTAGGGATGTATTTTCTTTTCAGTGTTTTGGTATTGTCAGTTTGGTTTTCCATTGTTTTTGTTAAATTATTTCACCTTTTTTTATATTCTAAATTACACACAGTGAAATGACTATACGAAAATACAAACTAATTCAATCAGATAATTATTTATTATTTAAGCCTTATTTTTCGCCTCATTATATTTTGAAACCAATTTTGAATGATTCCAATCTAGTGAGCAAACTATTAATGCCCTAAAGAAATTAGGCGTTTAATTCAACCGTTTTGTCAAAGTGATGAATGGTTTTTATTCCTTGATTTATCTTAAATGGTAGCGGTAGAGATTGAGTTAATATGAATTAGGATTACATTAACGATACATAACATTTACAAATTCAATCATTTACTTATTGTCAATTTTGGGTCTTATGGCTTCGTCAATATCAGGACTTGCTTCCACGCGTGACATGAAAAAGGAAGTTCCTTTGCTTT
>CAYYUS010000621.1:0-1681 GCA_964474925.1 uncultured Akkermansia sp.
CCAACAAACATTTTGCAAAGTCCTAAGCAGGGCTTTCCGCTTCAATCGCTCACGCGGGTGCCCTAAAGAGAGACAGCTGCCTCTTTTTACCGCAAAAGCTTCAAACTAGAATTTCAGCTTTATTCTCTCACGGGACAAAATGTCCCGTCCAACTTGAAATCCGGCTGTTAAGGTTGGGCGGGACATTTTGTCCCGCAAGGATCTTTGTCTGCTAAGGCGAAGGGCCGGCACGCCCAAAAAACTAAATAAAACAACCCTGTTGAAACAATTAGATTTATAAAATTCAAAAGCGGTGTAATACATGTAATTTTGTAAAAATGCTAAAGCGTTTAAGTCTCATATTAATTGTAATGTTTTGCTTTACTGCAAAAGCGCAATTCCTCGATTCGCTCAATGTAGTATTTAAAAGCAAATCCATTATTGATGCACGCTTAGAATCGCGGTATAGCTTTATTCGCAATTCTATTATTTCTGTTACGGGTATTCGCTTGGGTGTTGCGTATAAACGTAAATTACGAATTGGCGGTGGTGTTAGTTGGTTAAAAACCGATAGATCGTATTCATTTTATGATCGAAATTCTTTAGGAGATCTTATTGAAACAAAAAAATATCTCAAGTTCGCTTATTTGTGTTACTATATTGATTTTGTTTATTATCGCACCAAGCGCTGGCAGCTAAGTGTGCCTATTCAAGCAGGAACAGGACTTGCGTGGTTTCAAAAAGAAAAAGCGTATGCGTTGACCAATGGTGATAGAAAAAGTTTTTTGCTTTTATACGAGCCGGGCATCACCATTCAATTTAAAATATTGCGATACATTGGTGTTGGTGGCGATGCGGCTTTTAGATTTGTGCTGAACCGAGAAAAAAAAATAGGCGAACAATTAAATTCGCCTACGTTCAGTATAAAATTATTAGTTTGGCCCGATCAACTTTATTACGTTTTAGCTCCTAAAAGCAAAGTAACTCAGCGGTATGGTCCGGCCGAATGGTAGCCCCAAAAGGGCATTTCTATAAATTAGATTTTTTGAGGCGAACGAATTTTAAAAACCGCAGTTTACTAAAGTAAATGAGGATTTTTAAAATGAAGTTTAACGAAGAAAAAGCAATTTAGAGAAGTGCCCTAAGAGATGTTGATGGTTTCGTAGCATTTAAGATCACCCGCAGTTCCCATATAATTTGCATCAATGTTCACTAGACCTACTTTTTTAACTTGCTCTTTTGTAAGTGGCTTAAGTGGGTACCAACGATCGTCTTGTACTTTAAGTTCGATATCCTTATTGGCAATAAGTTGATTCAATTGTTTTTGAGTTAAAAAAAGAACTCCCTCCTCTTCATCTTCGCTCTCCGGATTTAAAAGCGTACCTACTAATTGTAATTTAGGGACATCAGGCTTATATGTAAATTCCAACTCTTGTTGGGAATTGATCTCTATGTAGGCTATTCCTAGTACGTGTAACTCTGCCATTTCAGTAATTTTTATGCAATTTTAAAAAAATAAGGCCAATTTAACCAATAATTTAGGGTCTATTTTAGCATTATTTACCCTTTTGTTGAAAAAATGTTTTTTTGAGAACACTCAGGAATTTACAATAGTGTTCATCTGCTCGTACAAGCCCCGCCATTGCAGGCCTTTAGGGTTATTGGCTAACATATCATTATGAAAAACGATAATGAATTGACC
>CAYYUS010000621.1:1691-2323 GCA_964474925.1 uncultured Akkermansia sp.
TTTAATTGTTTTTACATAAGAAGCTACGATCTCGAGCGCTTTTGAGGTATCTGAACCACTTTGCTTGTCTAAACACACATCGCCAAGGCAAAAAGGATGCAATTCAAGGGGGCTTTCTTGCTCTAAACCTATATCGTACCACTTAAAAGAATTGCAAACACTGGCTCTAAAACCGTTGATATTAGTGTATCCCAAGCTATAATCGTTCTTAATGCCCGACTGGATAAGGTTTGTATAGGTAGTTGGGAATTTTAACATGCCAAAATGTTGGCGCGAACGCACAACTTCCTTGTGGGTAATGCCTCCAAGCCGGGCTATTTCGATCTTGAGCTGCTGTGTGTTAAAATTTGAGGCAAAAGATGGGTGGATCCCTGTTAATGAATAATCCGCTAAGTGCTTCATCAGTTTCTGAAAGGTTAAATTACTCGAAGGATGGTTCTTATCATTCATGCCATAATCCCCCAACAGAAAAAAGTAGATCACTTGCGTTTTGTTTTTTTTATTGGTGTCAACTAAATAGTCATAACAATCAAACTCATCGGTTTTACCAAATAACATGGTTTTTATACGTTGCTTTAGTTGCTTAAAATTACCATAGCGAATATCGCTGGCCACACCTGCCATCGATCTAA
>CAYYUS010000622.1:0-2317 GCA_964474925.1 uncultured Akkermansia sp.
GTAGAAGTTAGCCACCCTACTCCGCTTTGTCTACTATGTTATAAAATAGTAGACATAGCGGCTCTTATGAAATTAGCTGCCTACTAATTCGGTTTTAAGCCTTTAGTAGGCAACCTTGTCTGACAATCGATTTAGGAGACAAATAAATCCGGGCTATTTGACAACAATAAAAATGGAATTGACTGCACAGCCAATCCATAAAAAACATCATTGATTTCTTCATCTTTTACATCCAGTGAACTCAGGCTCTTAATATTTGAATTATGCACGCTTCGCGCCTTCCCTCCTGTGTTTGAAAAAGCAGCACGGCGGGGTAGCCGCTAACCCCAGAAAATTCCGGACAAATTTTGATCATTGATTCAAGGCTATCAATGTTTGATTAGCGAAATAATTGACTTTAGTTTGTCCAAACTATAGCCTAATTTATACTTATCAAGCCTCAGAAGCTCTTACTAAGATCAATGGAGTCCTGCCACCATAGCACTAGGTGGTATATGTGCACGTGCTACAGGGGTAGCATTTGGTATATGGCCTCCAAACATAGTACCACGGTAAGTGGTAATTCGTATGCTCAGTGAATGTAAAGCTCCTCGGATCCCTTCAAAAGTTGCCGTCACGGCAACGCCAGGACTCCTATTTTGTATTATTCTTAGGCCTCCAAAATAATCTGCTAGTGTATCTGTAATTGCTCTTATCGATATTCCATTAGTTATATTTGATAAGGCTAAACAGTTATTTCTAAGCGCATTTTCTAATTCCTCATTCATTTGAAAATCCGGTAGATGTAAACGAACATTTTCTTGCAGCTGAAATCTAATTGCGGATAATAGCAATGTTCCTCTTTGCTCAGGAGTAAGTGCTGGAACATTTGTAACTCTAAATCGGTCTAGCAACGGGTCTGGAATCCTATCTAAATAATTTGTGGCGCCGACGACAACGATACTATTTTGCTGTAATCCATTCATTTTTTCCTGCAATAGTCTGCAAACTCTGTCATCAAGAGTAATTTTGTCTATTTCATCGATACAGACAACTACCGAACTGTAGCTTTCTACCTTGAGAAATAATTTATTAATGGCTTGAAGAGTGATTCCCGCTTTGATAATGACAAACGATATGTTCATATTTTTAGTGAATGCACGTATTCCTGTAGTTTTTCCACCGCCAGGTTCTCCATAAAGCAGGATATGAGGTCTTCTTTGGCCTTGTTGAGTGAGATAAAACTCTGGATGCTCTAAAAATCCAGCAAGTAAATCGAAACTTTCTCTAATTGCTTCGCTTACAACAGCAAATCCTTCCCAAACATTACCAACACCATTGTGTGTAAAAGTTGGTAATGTAAGTTCGGCATACTTATCAAAATCCTTACTAAAATCTTCTTGTACGATTTTGGATCTATTTGAAAATATGCGATCTAAAAGCTCATCATCAATATCAATAGTATCTGGGTCGACACTTCCTGCAATATCCTGTAATGAACGAATGGACCAACCTTGAGTTAATGCGGCCATCCTTTGAATATTCACATTAGAAATACGCTTGTCTCTAAAGAAATGTTGTAATAATTTTGCTCTGTCTTCTAAAGACGGTAAATCATAAATAATACGCTTTGCACGACTTATCATACCCCGCGCTACTAATTCAGGAAAATTAGTCGTGCCAACTAAACAAATATTGCTCATCGGCATTAATGTATCTACTTGCTGCTGAAATTCTTCTGCAATATCTCTTACATTAAATGTACCATTTTCCGGATTCCCTTCTCTTTCCTGACATAAAGAATTAATCTCATCCACAAATAAGATGTACTTTTTCTGTGGATTTTTTCTTGCTTCCGCTTTAGTCGTTTCAAAAAATTCAGCTACTTTCGCCTGAAATTGTCCTACCCATTTTGATTCTTTGTCAGGACCTGACCATTTTTTAATAATATAGTGTTTTTCCCTTAAATAGCCTAGTACTGTTTCCGTTTTTCCCGTGCCTGGAGGGCCTTCTAATAGTATAAAATGTTTACTCCTAGTTGGGCTGCGATGTAAATTTAGCAGAAACTCATCAACCTGACTTACCGCATTGCCCACACTAATAACTTCAGAATAAAGAATTTCCGTAAGTTGGTGTCTATCATTTGTTTTCAATGCTATAAGTGGTGTTTCATGACTGTGGTTGCGAACATATCGGTATTCCCGTAACTTAAGTACAGCATCACGAACTTTCCCAGTTAACTTCACATCATTTGTTTGAAAACAAGTTAATAAATGTAACATGGTATCGCCAGTACGTTCGGAAACGAGATGTGCAATTTGGCTTGGGTTTTTTAGTA
>CAYYUS010000623.1:0-2307 GCA_964474925.1 uncultured Akkermansia sp.
CAGTGTTTTTATTGGGAATATATTTCCAAAAGACAGCGCTCAAAAAGTAGATTACAAAAGCACTTATCTTACTATCACTAATAACTCTTCCGGCGAAACCGTTGGAAATTATGTGCCAAATCCGCAAACAGGGCGATTCATCATCATTTTGCCTCCCGGAAAATATACTTTGCTTTGTGAAGCTCCTGATTTTAAGGAATACAAACAACCACTTGAAGTTCTCGACAAGATCTCTTATCAACCCGAAATAAATATTTACATAGAACTTAAAAACTAAAAACATGGTGCACGTAAATCATATTGCAAAGAACAATTCGGTATTCTCTAATTTTTTGGCGGAAATACGCGATGTTAAACAACAAAAAGATAGTATGCGTTTTAGAAGAAATTTAGAACGCATGGGCGAAATAATGGCTTACGAAATAAGTAAAACGCTTGAATATCACACGGTAGAAACTGAAACACCGCTTGGCACAGCGCAAACTTCAGTGCTAAAAGAACAACCGGTAATTGCCACCATTTTACGCGCAGGATTACCCTTGCATATTGGCATATTGAATATGTTTGATAAAGCCGAGAACGCTTTTATTGGCGCTTATCGTAGACATCATAAGGACAATACCTTTGACGTTGCTTTAGAATATTTGGCATCGCCGGATCTTGAAAATAAAATACTTATTCTGTGCGATCCTATGTTAGCATCAGGCTCATCACTTTTACTTACATACAATTCATTGATATCACGCAGTAAACCAAGACATACGCACATAGTTTCGGCAGTTGCAAGTCAGCAAGGTATAAATCATTTGAAAAAGAACTTAAATCCAACGGAGTGTACAATTTGGTGTGGTGATATTGACGAAGAATTAACAGCTCAGTCGTACATTGTACCAGGATTAGGAGATGCGGGCGATCTTGCCTTTGGAATAAAACTATAATATGTTTCAAAAACACACTCTTTCTTTTGAAGACACCGGGCTTTTAAATGCTTTGGTGCAAGATTATCTTTTAAAGAAAAAAGACACTGAACAATTATATGCTTCCTTTCCTGATATTGATGGCTACAAAAAAATACTGGGTGATACAAAGCTATACGCTACATTAGATAGAAAAGTTTTAGTTCAAAGTTTATTACAACAATCGCAAACGGTTACTAATACAAGTAAAGAAAGTCTTGCAAATATTTCGAAACTTGGAAATACCAATTGCTTTACGGTAACAACCGGTCATCAATTGTGTTTATTTACCGGCCCACTTTATTTTATTTATAAGATCATTTCTACCATTAATTTAAGCGAATGGTTAAGTAAGAATTTTCCGGAAAAGAAATTTGTGCCTGTTTATTGGATGGCTACCGAGGATCACGACTTTGAAGAAGTGAATCATGCCTTTGTATACGGAAAGAAAATAGAATGGAAAAGCGATGAAAAAGGCGCTGTTGGAAATTTCAAAACAAAAAACATCGAGTCGGTCATTTCAGAATTAGAAACAATTTTGGGTCCTGGTGAAAACAGCAAAGAACTTATTTCTCTATTAAAAAATGCTTATTTAAAACATGATTCTTTAGATAAAGCCACTCGTTTTCTTGTTAACGAATTATTTGGCCAATATGGATTAGTAATAGCCGATGGCAATGATAAAACATTGAAGCAAGAACTTAAGGCTCTAATTAAGAAGGATATTTTCGAGAATATTCCTGCCAAAAAAGCAAACGAGACCATTACTTATCTTCAAACAAAAAAATATAGCGCACAGGTAAATCCTCGTGACATCAATTGTTTTTATTTGGATGAAAATGGAAGGCATCGTATTGAAAAGAACGGCGATTCGTATTCAGCTGTAGGGACAAACACAACATTTTCAAAAACTGAGCTTGAAAAAATAATTGATGAAAGTCCCGAGAAAATAAGTCCTAATGTGGTATTGCGCCCAATGTATCAGCAACATATTTTACCAAACATTGCTTATGTAGGTGGGCCGGGAGAATTAAATTATTGGTTGGAATATAAAGCCATGTTTGAAACATTGGGTGTATTCTTCCCTATTCTTCAACTGCGAGCTTCTATCATGATCATTGATAAGAATCAAGATCAAAAATTAAATAAGTTAGGAATCGCTAATGCCGCTATTTTCAAAAGCGAACAAGAGCTCATAAATTTCATTGTAGAATCTAAGGGCGAAAGCATTGAGTTGGCTGAAGAAAAAAAGAAAGCGGAAGCTATCTTCAACGACCTTCAGAAAAAAACAATAGAAATTGACAAAACCCTTGAGAACTTAGTAAAAGCTGAGCTTCAAAAGACCTTGAAT
>CAYYUS010000624.1:0-2301 GCA_964474925.1 uncultured Akkermansia sp.
TTTAAAACAAAATTCAAAATAAAACCTGGAGGTACAACCAGAATAAAAACCAAAATTAAAATGAAAAATACTTATGGAATTTCAACACCAAAAACGGTAAAACAATTTAGAGAAAATTTAAAAAAATATTACATGACACAAGAAGTAAAGGGGAAGTTATATTTATGTGTTGATATTACTATGAAAGGTATTGAAATAGATAAACTTAAATGTTTAACTGACTTATATAAAATATCTAGGGATTTAGGTTTAAATAAAGCTCCATCAATTTCCCCTAAAATTCATCTTAAACTAGATTTTGGTGATTGGTTTAATAGTGAAAAATTAGAAAAAACTGGATTGTGGGATCCTTGTTTTTGGGAAGATGAGAACAATTTCATTATTGTAGAATCACAAAACGATTGGATTATGAAAAAATACAAATTTCAATTTGGTTCAAAGAAAGGTAAGAAAAGTTCTTGTAAGTGGTATTCAATTGATAATAAAATATTACGTGACTTTTACTTAATGACATTAGGCGATTTTAGTGGATATGAATTATTAGACAATTAAAATAATAACCTTATGGTGGTGGTTAACCATAATTTTTATGAAAAAACAATTCTTAGACATTAAAGGTATCAGTGAATACCTTACCATGTCCAAATCATGCATCTACAAAAAAGTAGCAGCTAAAGAAATCCCACACCACAAAATTGGAGCTAGAACTCTATTTGATATTGACGAAATCAATATGTGGGTAAAGAGTGACGGTACATTAACCGAATCAGGTCAAGTATCGTTTATGGACATTAAATCATTTTTAGACTAATCATGGCAACTTTCAAAATTATTATCGACAAGAGGCATAAGCCCGAAAATGACAAGTATCATTTGACATTACGCGTCTCCAACAAGCAGGAAGTATTATACTTAAGGTTAGGGGCGCAAATGTCAGTGAAAGAATACGAAAAGCATTTTGTTAAAAAGTCGTTCGACAAAGAAGTAGATAAGGTTAGATCTAGGTTTGAAAAATGCGTTGATAGGGCAAAAAAAATCCTTCCGATTATTGAACCATTTGAATCTACAATGTTTAGAGAGAAATACTATGACACTAATTTTGATCCTGATAATATTGTCACTGAAGAACAAAAGAAGAGAGGTACAGTAAATTACCTTTTCCAAAACTATATTAAGGTTAAAACGGAATCAAAAGAAATTAGATTATCAACTGCAAAACTTATATCTGGGACTCTCAATAACATCAATAAATTTAAATCCAGTTTAACATACGAAGATATTACCCCTGAATTCTTGCACTCTTTTGAACATTGGTACCTAAATAAAGATCGAATTGACGGTAAAAGAAACTCGTTAGCTTCATATGGTGGGTTATGCAGAAACATCAAAGCTGTTCTCAATTACCATCGTAAGAAAAAAATCATTCCTCCTACTTATGATTACCCTTTTTATGATTATAAGATACCAAATTTCGTTCCTCCGAAAAGAGTCATTACTAATATGGAAATTCAAAAGGTTCTTGACTGTAAGGATTTTGATAACATTTGGGATGAATATGCACGTGACATTTGGGAGATGCTCTACAGATTAAACGGTAGTAATTTTATTGACCTACTATTACTGAGATGGGACAATATACATGGAAATAAAATTATCTTTTATAGACATAAAACATCAGGAACTAGAAGGAATAATATTCGTCCTATTGAAGTTGTAATTAACCCAAAACTTCAAAAGCTACTTGATAAAATTGGAGATAAGGAGAGTCAATACGTCATTGGACAATTAAAACAGGTAAATTATACAGAAGAATACCTATTAGAAAGAAATAAAAAACTAAAAGCAAGATATAATAGTCGACTTAAGAAACTCGGTAAAAGACTTGGATTGACTCTGTCTCTTGACATTTCAATGGCTAGAGATGCATATGCTAATACCCATAAGAGAGCAGGTACCAACCCACTAAAAATTAGTGAGAACATGAACCATTCTGACCCTCGTACCACTACCCTTCACTACTTGGACAACTTTGAGTTTGATTCAGATGTGGATGTGAATGATGTGTTATTGTAGGAAAGTTCTATATTTGTTTTACCCCCTTTTATAACTAAAAATAAATAAATAATGAAAAAAATTATCGTTATTCTGGGGGTTTTGTGCATTTATGCATGTAAAAAAACAGAAACATCAAGTACTCCTCCTCCAACAACTATTCAAGAAGAGTCTATAAAGTTCACCACCAATAGTGATACAGGGGCTTATTACGTTTCTGATACTTTACCTCTGATTGTATCAATAACT
>CAYYUS010000625.1:0-2292 GCA_964474925.1 uncultured Akkermansia sp.
CACAACAATGTTTCTTCATCCAATAATTTCATGTGCATATCAATATGATGAATACCATCATAAGGTAAGGTTGGCATTTTTATATAACGGTTAATACCCATGAATTTTTTCATGATGGTATCAATTTGTGCTACGGTTTTAGTGGTGTTTTCGGCAACCGTAAGTGTAGATGAAAAAGCGGTTCCAAAACCATCACTCATATAATTTCCTCCGGTGTGCACAAGATCCCACGGTGGTGTTTTAGTTTCGTAAATAGGAAGTCCAAATGCACCGGCAATAGCGGTTGGAGTAACGTCATCCAAAGGGCGCGGACGATTATAGATCCAATCAACCAAGATCAATGAATCCACATAAGCGCCATAAACCGAATTGCCTGAGTAATCGCGTGCCCAAATGGAATTGTAAGGTATTTGAAGGAACTTAAGATTTGTAAGCGGAACTAAATTTGTTGTAAGATTACTTTTTACACTATTAGAATCGGAACAAATAATTGTAACAATGGTTTCTAATTGCGCGGCTTTAATAATTGCACGATGAATGTTGGTATAACTGCCTGTCCATGTAATATTCAAGGTTTGGATCTCTTCCCACTCAGCAGCGTTACGAAGCCTAGTATAAGGCGGTGGCGTTACAATTAATGATTTATGCTTTGCATTGCGAATGGAATTTAGATATTCTTCCATTTTTTCCTTCTCACCGGGAGCAAAGTCCTTAGGAAGTTCTTCCTGTGCATTCATTTTAAAAACGAAACACAAGCTCACAAAAAGTAGTAAATGTTTTTTCATTAAAATTTAGTCTATACCAAATTTAATCAAAAACTTCCAATAATCCTTATGGTTTTAATCCGTCCCTGGGCTGTTAACTAGAAGATTACTCTTTAATAATCTTCATTATTGACGTAAATGTCTCAGATTTAATAGTAGCAAAGTAAATGCCCGGACTAACATTAAGATTAACATTTACTTTTTTTTGATTTGAATAGGATATTTCTTTAACTAGTTCGCCAAGAATATTTGTAATGATTATTTTTAGGCTAGGACAGTTTTCTTTTAGGTTTAATGTAAAAACTCCATTATTAGGATTTGGATAGATTGTGGGATTGAAAGTACTTGCCTCCGAAATTCCGTTTATAACACTTGGCCCTAGTTTAATCATATAAGAATCCCAAGAACCAACAAGAAATGTAGATGACTGGTTATCAAAATAAGAAGTGTCATTGTATGTTCCGCTGAAAAGTAAATTGTTATTTATGTCGACAGCAATTTTTTCATTCATTTCATAACCTGTACCGCCCATGGTTTTCGTCCAATAAAAATTCCCTAAAGAGTCAAACTTAGAGACAAAGGAATCGTCTGATCCATGACTAGATATTGAGTACGATGATGAACCAGGATCGAAATCAACTGTTGCTCGAAATTCTCCTGCGAGAAATATATCACCTGAATTACTCGTTTCGATCGCGCTACCTATATCCTGATCATTTCCCCCAAAAGATTTAGCAAAAATGAAATTACCATCTGGATTAAGTCGAAGAAAGAAAATATCAATTCCATTCGGGGTTAGGGTAAAAACACCAGCACCAGGATCAAAATCACTAGGGTAAGAAAAATTTCCAATTACAGATAAATTGCCATTGATGTCTACAGACAGGTCTTTTACAGCATCGCCATATTGAGCGCCAAATTTCTTGGCCCAAACAAAGTTGCCACTCGGGTCAAGTTTTAAGATATATCCGTCGTTGTTCCAAAATCCGGTTGCTGAAAGAGAATAAGTTCCCGGTCCAGGATCAAAATCTCTTGAGAAATTGAAACTCCCAGCTACTAAAACATTCGAATTTAAATCAACCGAGATCGAACTCCCTTCACAGGAACTGCCATCACCATTAATGCTTTTAGCCCAAATGAAATTTCCTGCACCGTTTAATTTCAAAACGAATGCAGTGGTATTTGTTGAGGTCATGGTATATGAGGCTGGTCCTGGATCGAAATCGTTTAATCCAATGTAGGTCCCAGTGATGTAAATGTTCAAGTTTTGATCAAGGAATAGATCCAAACTTTTAATGTTTCCGCCAAAATTTTTGGCCCAGACAAAATTACCATTCCCATCTAGATTCAAAATATAGGTTTCATCTCCCGTGGCATTAAGAAAATATGAATTTGAGCTTGGATCTATATCTACAGTTCCTTGAAAGCTACCAATAGTATAAATATTACCCGAAGCATCCGTTTTTATCGAAGTACCTGACTCATATCCTAACCCTCCAATTTGATTCACCCAAACCAAATTCCCATT
>CAYYUS010000626.1:0-2285 GCA_964474925.1 uncultured Akkermansia sp.
TTGTGAGCCCCGATGATCCCAGCAAGTTAATATGCAAAAGAATCAAAGCTTTGGTAAGCACACGATATCTCCGTAAATAGCACTGAGCCTTTAGGAATTTGATACGGTTGAACTTATCGCGAATGGTAGTTTGGGACACATACAGGTATACCTTAATTGATCTGCTTCAACTTGAATGCTTTAGATACCAAAGGGTCATATTTGGATTGAGGGTGACAATAGAAATTTGTCAAACGATTCTCGAAGCTTTGGGCCGGTCCCATTAGGGCTGATTCATGGCAAAGTTGAAGCGAGAATTTGGCCGTTATCGAGGCTAAGATGGCTTTGAACTCCGACCCCGGAATATTTGGCGGTATTTTGTTACATTCTCAGCATGCTGCAGGCCAATCGTTTTGAAGAGCGAATAGACAAGTTTTTGGAAATAAAAATATCTACCGGGTCATACAGTCGAATTCAGGAAGTTGAGTTGCCTTCGAAAATAGGTCGTTCCCCCAGATTTGAGGAAAACACTAGTCTATTGGCACTAGATAACCCTTACATCTCTCGAGAACACCTGCTAGTGGAACTAGATACTTCTTTAATTGGCCGCAAGAGGGTAAGCCCTCTTCTAAGTTACCAATTATTTAAATTTAAAGATACTATTAACAGACCTGGGATCTAGTAATGGAACCTTTTTGAATGGAAAGCGCTTGCCTTGTAATGTTCGATTTTCTGCTACAATTGGTGATAAAGTACAGTTAGGGGCTGTTGAAAATGATCAGGAAGGTCTTTTATAGACACTATGAGTGGCTTTCTAAAAGTTTTTTTTAGGAAAACCTATAATCGTGCAATTAATAGACTTGCGGAAATTTCAAGTAAGAATGTGGTGGCAAATGGTCTTTCTTTATATTTATAGTCTACTGTTCATTTAAATCCAGTAATTGAACCATTAGTCGCTAAAGATAATCTTGGTCCAGTATCACATCCAATTTCAGATTTAGATGTGCTGCGACAGAATTTAGTATCTGCTAACCGAGTTATAGTACAACGGCATTAATCCAAGTTACTTTCCTTACTGTCTAGGAGGTTTACGAGCTCGTGTTTTGCGCGATCGCATTTGTGCTCGCTGCGTTAATTTTTTCTAAATAGTTTTCTTATGGCACAATAAAGAATATTTTTACAGGGCTCTATTACAATACTATGCCAGACGATATTCAAGAGCTATGCATAATTTATAACGACTCGGTTTTCATTCACAAGTCTTTAAAAAATCAGTTTCCTGTGGAAACATACTTTGTGGATAGTCCTTTATTCACAGTAATAGTATTGTTTTGTCTTGCCGCTAATTATTCAGAGTTATGTCCTTATGAATCCATTTGAGTTTATTTACCTCAGTACTGAGTGTCCCAAGCTGTTTAACACTTGCGATGTATTTTGAACATGTACTTTTACAATTGTCTTAATTTTTACGTTAGTTTGAGCATCTATTGCATGCATCAAAGTTAATTCTTGAGTTTAATCAGAAGAACAGAATATTATACAACTTGTACAAGCTCTTACGTTCAAAAGGTTGGTTTGTTCGTAGTGGTCTAAATTATGGTGCCGATTTTTTATTGTATGATTCGAATCCCGATACAGTCCATTCAAAGTATTATCTTTCTTAATGCAGTCTCTTTTTAACTGTTCAGATATGCGGTACTATTGTGCAGCAGAGATGATTCATTGATGACTTGGAATCGTTTGTCTGGTTTAAACCGCGTATGTGCCACATCCAGGAAGGTATTGTACCCAGATTTAAATATTTCCAGGAGATAATAATACTTAGAATATGTTGTTGGCCATTTGCTCCACCTCGGATGTAGATCAGACTGCATTTGATTTTGTCGAGTTGCAGCGATGGGTTGCCGAGTCTAGTCGGGAATAACTAATACTAGCTGTATCCTTTATTAGAGACTTTACATATCAGGATCATTTAGTGGATCAACATATTTTGGGCGTCCTTTTGAAGCTCTAAAAGTACCGGTACCAGTGACGGTACTGGCTACGGCTACTTGTTGAGAAACCGGAGGCGGAGCTAGTTTTGGCGTCTCTTCGAAAGTAGACGGATCGTTATCATCTACCCATTTCTTCAGTTTCGGGTCATATCTAAATGAGCTTGGCTTTCCCAGGTTTGCTTTGGTTACCGTCTTACCACCTGCGTCTCCTTTTTGATTAATATCGCTTGGCTTTCCGGCAGCGACCGGCAGCCATTTTTTAAACTTTCCAAACATGCCGTCTTCTGCTGCTTCATTTTGGCTAGTCAAATG
>CAYYUS010000627.1:0-2284 GCA_964474925.1 uncultured Akkermansia sp.
AAATAGCTTATTTTATAAACAGATTAATCTAAAAAAATTCTTATTGTTTTTTAAATTGCCACCATTTAGAACCCGAACTGCTTTCATTATAAAATAATTACTTTGATTTAAAATCATAATCGTCATATTAAATATCTTTAAAACAATTTCTATATTAAAATTAAAAAACCCCTATTATATTGATTTGCAATGCAATAGGGGTTAATAGCATCAGTAACGATACAATTTGTCACAAACATCACTTATACCAACTTAAAGAATATCTACACTTTGAATATCTATTTCAAATACCAAGATTCTCGCTTCCCTTTTAGCGCCCATCGTAATTGCTCTACAAATGAATAGGCGTTAATAGATCTGTCTAAGAAGCTATCAATGTAACTGCTTTTATTAGCTCCAGTGAACAAATTATATAATTGCCATAGATTAATATTCCCCGAATCATCCCTGCAAAAGCTTTGGTCTTTGAAGTAGTCTCTAACTACAGCACTGACTTGCTGTTCTCCAAACAAGAGTTCTGGTATTTCTTGACGAATTCTGTTAGGCATATAATTGTACATCTTAGCCCTTCCAATTACGTTTGCAAATTGTTGCTCAGTTAGTGCATGCCTGACAAGTTGCTCTAAGTGAAAAAGGTGATGGCTAGAATTGTATCGATTAATGATAGAATGTATCATAAGTACCATATCATCCTTACTTTTAACAGTAAGGTTTCCTACATAGCCATCACTCCAAACACAGAGGTTGGTACATACATGATTTTGAAATCCTACAAACACCTTGAAGTGTTGTTCACCGCCAGATCTTTGGTATAAGTTATCTTCTGTAAAGGATTTCACACCTCCAATGGTTAAAGAAAGTTTATTGCCGCCTATCTCTGTTTGGATGCCAGGAACTTCTATTACAAACATCATCCTTTCGTAGAATAACGTTTTCTCATCTTCTAAAAGCAAATGTGCGGGCTTGTCTTTTGCAGAAGGAACACGACCTTTGATTGGATGGCTTAGCCTCACACTAGGTAAAAGAATTGGATGGTTACTATAAGCATCAGAAACGATTTCTGCAGTCATTTCAATAAAGTCTGCATGACTGATTAATGGCTCATTATCTTTGAGCCATACAGGAATAATATGCTGTTGCTTAATTTCTTCTAGTGAGGATTCAATCGTATTTGCTTCAATAAAAGGTTTTGTACTGCTTTTCTCATTAATATGATTGATATTTCGATTTATGATGGCTAGTTCATTACTAGCTGTTATTTCAATGACCTGTTCCATTTGTGCTAATTTTTTGGTGAGCTAATTCTTTTTGAACCTCTTGATTGATGAGAATGTTGCGCTTCTTTCGCTCAAACTCTGGCTGTAGAGCACCGTTGAATTCAGGGTGATTACTATAGACAGCCAAGAGTTCTTGAATTGACCTACAGCCATTAATCCTGTTAAGTACATCTTCAACCGTAAACGATGCGCCTTCTTCACACCACTGCTTGATTTTTCTACCAACTTCTGGCGTTAATACAAAATCATGTTTTCCAATAAACAGTCCTGTTCTGTCTTTGCTGACATGTGCTGTATGATTAATGTTAAGTTCAAAAGCTAATGTTGCATCGTATTCAAAGCCCTCTTTTTGTATACCCTTCATACCCACTTTCTCAGGCACCTGTTTGCCATTTTTATCAGAAAGTACATATTCCGTTTTGCTGCGGATAGTAGTAATGATGTGACAAGAGCTTTGTAGCATGGTTTGTATGAAAGCATTGTGTCTTGGAGTAACCTTGCTCCATGCAGCGAAGCTATTGCCAGGGATAGATGCATGTATATCTAATACACCGCCTAATCCATCCCACTCATGACTAGCTGAATCAATGATGATGGTTTCGATTTCTGCTTTTTCACAGAGCTTTATAGCGTCAATGAATTTTTCAGGAACAAAAGGTGATGCTAACTGAATAGTGTTGTAGTCTCCTAAGTGCGCATATAGCTCAGCAGAGGAGTTCTCTGTATCGATGACACACACTTTTGATAAATTACCAGTTAATCCATAAGCTACTAATAATGCACTGTAGGTTTTTCCAGATCCTGATGGACCTGAAATAGTAAGCCTCATTTTTGCTTTCTTTCTAGATGCTTTTTGTAAATGCATTAGGTTTAAATTTTATTGGTTTAAACAATTTTGATATTAAAATAAAAGGACCAGACAGCAGAAGCCGCCCAGTCCTCCTTACTAACCACAATAAGACCGCACTATACTAGAATGTTCGAAGCGGTTAGTTATTATTTGACCT
>CAYYUS010000628.1:0-2281 GCA_964474925.1 uncultured Akkermansia sp.
TGATGGAAAATGGGCCAAGCAAGTTACAGATCCAAAGAATCACAAGGAGAAAGAGTACATTGTAAAAGTAAATAAAGAGGTCGATCAAACTTTTATTGAAAAAATGAGTGCCGGTGTTGATATTGGTTTTTATGTTACGAAGCCCTGCAAGTGTTGGATCATTGATGAATTTACGTTTGGAATAGTTCTAACGGAAGGCAAGAACAAACAAATTAGACGTATGTGCAAGGCCCTAGGATATCAAGTGAGCTTTTTAAAACGTATTCGCATTGATAATTTTAATATTGATAATCAGACAGTTGGCAGTTTTGAAGTGTTAAAGAAATAAAAGATGTTATAACATTAGATGTTATAACATACATTTGTGTCATAATCTTAAAACTAAACACTATGAAAAACTTTATTATGAATGTAGCCACTTTAGCTATCACAAGCTTTGGCTCAATGGCACAAACCAATTGGAAGATCGATAACTCTCACTCAAAGCTTGGCTTTATGGTAACTCACTTAATGGTGAGCGAAACCGAAGGGAAATTCAAAATTTACGAAGGAACAGTTTCTTCTAAAACAGAAATGGATTTTACAGATGCTAAAATTGAATTTAACGCCGATGTTAACTCCATCAATACAGATGATGAAAAACGCGATGGACATTTAAAAAGCCCTGATTTCTTTGATGCAGCAAGTCACCCAAAGATCACTTTTAAAGCAACAAGCATGAAGCCGGGTAAAGTAAAAACTACCTATACATTAGTGGGCGACCTTACCATGAAAGGTGTTACTAAAAAAGTGACTTTAACTGCTATTGGTGCCGGAAAAACAGTAAAAGACCCATGGGGAAATACTAAATATGCCTTTAAAATAATTGGAAAAGTAAATCGCAAGGATTTTGGTTTGAATTGGAATGCAGCTCTTGAATCGGGTGGTGTTGTGGTAAGCGAAGAAGTAAAGATCGACGTAACCATAGAATTAAATAAAGCACAATAATAAATTTATATATATTAGAGGCTGAATAATTTCAGCCTCTTTTTTTATGACCTTAGAAAGCAAAATACAACAAGCAAAATTTAAGACTCCGCAGCACAAGCTTGGCGTGAATTTGCTTTATACAAGTCACCTTATAAGCTACCTTCTACACCAGCAATTCAAAGATCTTGAAATAACACATCAACAATACAACGTACTTCGCATTTTAAGAGGGCAACATCCAAAACCCTGCAATTTAAAACTCATAAAAGAACGCATCATTGATAGAATGAGTGATGTTTCGCGTATCATTGATAAATTAATTGTGAAGGGATTTGTGGAGCGTAAAGAATGTAGCTCCGACAGACGAAACGTTGACCTTTTGATCACAGATAATGGGTTAAAATTGCTTGCTTCATTGGATCATGTGGATGAATCTTTTCATGATCTGTTCAAGAACCTGAACAAAGACGATATCAAAACCCTGAACAATTTGCTGGATAAACTTCACGCAGATAGCTAATTCCCTCCCACTTCCTGCTTTGTTAAAAAAGCTTACTTTTTGTGCAAATTAATCGTGTAGATAGGTTTGCTTAAAATCCTTATAATGTTAACTTTGCAAACCTTATTTTATAGATTATGAAAATTCTGGTTGCAATTAGTAATGTTCCTGATACAACTACTAAAATTCAGTTCACTGATGGTGATAGCAAATTCAACTCACAAGGAGTAACGTTTGTAATTAACCCATACGACGAATGGTACGCCCTAGTGCGTGCTTTAGAATTAAAAGAAGCAAATCATGCTGAGAAAGTTACTCTGATACATGTAGGCTTGGCAGATAGCGAAGCAACTATTCGTAAAGGACTTTCGTTAGGTGCTGATGACGCTGTTCGTATAAATGCCGAAGGTCCTGATGCGTTTTTTGTAGCTGAGCAAATTGCAAACTACGCAAAAGCAAATTCTTATGAATTAGTTTTGGTTGGTAAAGAAACCATCAATTATAACGGATCTTCAGTTGGCGCTATTATTGCCGGCTTGATGGATCTTCCTTTTATCTCTCGTGCTACTAAATTAGATGTTGCAGGAAATAAAACAACTGTTGAACACGATGTAGATGGCGGTGTACAAATTGTAGAGTGCGATCTTCCGTTAGTAATTAGTTGTGCTAAAGGCATGGCCGAGCAACGTATTCCAAATATGCGCGGCATTATGGCTGCTCGCACAAAGCCTCTTACAATTGTTGAAGCAAGTAGCACTACTCCACTTACCAGCGTAAAATCATACGCTTTAAATCCGGGAAGAACAACTTGCA
>CAYYUS010000629.1:0-2280 GCA_964474925.1 uncultured Akkermansia sp.
TATCGGTGTAATAAGATGGTGTTGTTCCTTGACCTTGCGTTCGAGTGAACATTGGATCTACATTATACCAATTGAAGCGCGCTCTGTTCAAACCCGGAACAACGGTGCTTGATTGTGCAGCTTCGGGAAATAATTTTTGCCCTTGAGGGATACTGGATAATATCCAAGCGTATGGACTGCGAATATCGATCAACGAAATAGATCCTTCAAAATCATCAATGTATGAATTACCACCATCTTGTTTTATAGCTTTTGCATTTCCTGGAAATAATTTTGCAACCTCACCACGTGTAGTTAAACTGCTCATCTCTTTTGTGCTGTAAAGAGGAAGTTTATCTAGTAAGCGCGTTAAGAAAGGAAGATCGGTCTTGTAATTGTAATCTAAGCCGATCACTGTATTTCTAACAGGCTCATCACCCAAACTTACTTTTTGCGTTACAGGCCTTTCGCTAAAACGCATAATGGTACTTCCTAAAGTAAGATTGCGCCCCGCTTTATAATCTAAACGTGTACCAATTAAACTTTTCTGTTGAACGTTAAAGAGCGAGTTGCTTTCTAAAGAGACTTTGATGTTGGCACCTGAGTTCAGTAAACTTTCGTTGATGATCTTTACGCGACCTAACGTATAATCAACTGTGTAATCTGCATTTTCTTGAAGAGGAACGCCATTGGCAGTAACTAACACTGCACCTTGAGGAATGTTAAGCGCATTTAAAGAGATCTCAGATCCGGCAGCTGATTTAAAAGTTCCTTTGATCTTGTAACGATTTTTTTCTTGAATGAATGTTGCAGCAGTTCTTGTTGAATCATATAACTCCTGGAAAATATATTTATTGGCTCCTGGAAAATCGTTATTGATGTCAAATTTTTTCAATAGTCCGCTTCCAAAAGGTTCGGCCATTGGTAAATAGATGCGGCCGTTGTTTGGGTTGATGGTAAAGTCTTTTATAAAATCAAATACACCATCCGAAACACGATCACCATTCACGCTTAATTTATCGCAATTCAATACGCGGATCAATTGCTGGCCGTTGATAGATCCATGAGGAATGTAAGGCACATCAACACCTGTTTCAATATTGTTGTAATAGATACCCAACATAAAATCTGTGGGATTTACGTTGAATGCACCAATAGAATAAACGTTCTTCATCATTAGATCCCATAATGGGAATCGTGTGCTAACTACCGAACCTTTTAATAATTTACAAACGAGCAATTTGGTATTATCTGGATACTGTTCGCTGAATTCACCAACTTGATAAAGCTTTCCGTTGAAGGTGTATTGATAGGAAACGGCCAATACCTGATCGTTGTTCAATGTTTGATTCAGTGAAATGAATCCTGTACGGTTATTGATGAAGAATTCTTGTGGATTTAAACGACGTGCATTGTAAATAATATCGTAGTCACGCGCTTGCACCATGTAATTGTTGGAAGAGTTGTTTGTATTAGTGACAATAGTAGTTACTGGCAAAGTACTAGCTGCTTTACTCGCATCTCTTTCTTTTAATAAACCTGTTGTAGGATTAGTAATGATATTGTATAATGAATTAGCCCCATTAGTTGGATTAACACCTGTACTATCCACAAGAGAATAAGCGCCAAGTGCAATGCTACCATTTAGCGTGTCGGCACGTAAGCCCGGGAACACATCATATTTATCTTCTCCAAGATCTTCAAAGGCCACAACGTTACGCGTTTGCTCGGCGCTTCCGGTTTGATTTAAGATATACACTTCCACTTTTGTAATTACAACAGGCGTGTTGATCACAGGCAAGGTGTTCATCCAAGCATCGTAATTTTTACGGAAGAAATGACCTAAGTAAAAGTGTTTATTGCCTTCGTAATTATCAACGTTAACGGTAAAGGCTTGCGTTTGTGCGCCACCTTGTACGTTGATCTCTTGTTTTTTACCACGTTGTTGAGAGAAAACAGTAGTAACATCCAATTTACCAAATTGTAATTTTGTTTTAAATCCAAATAAAGTTTGACTACCTGTTATCAATGTGCTGTTAAGCGGCATGGTAACGTTACCTGCTTCAATTTTTTTAATGATCTCGTCTTCGTAACCTGTATAATCTAACTTGATCTGATTTTCCCAATCAAAAGAGGCTTCGGTGTTGTAGTTGGTGGTGATCTTCATCTTATCACCGATCTTACCAATTAAGTTCAACTGAATGCGCATGTTGAAATCGAAGTTGGTTATTTTTTGTTGACGTTGAGGAATGGCAGGATTTAAAGTTTTGTTTCGGTTCAAACCAAATATCAATTCGGCAG
>CAYYUS010000630.1:0-2279 GCA_964474925.1 uncultured Akkermansia sp.
GGTGCCTGTTATATTTGTCCAATTAGCACCATCGTTTGCTGTCATCCATACATTGGCATCAGAAGTTCCTACATAAATTTTCTGCGCATTCAAATTTGAATTATCAATAGCAGAAATATTATGAAAGCGTGGGTCTAAAATTAATCCATCAGTTAGATCATTACTGATCGCTGTCCAATTATCTACAGGACCGCCTGTGTTCTTGTAAACTCTGTAAGTTCCGGTATACTGTGTGTTTGGATTTAAACTGTTCAACACATAAGGCATATCCCAATTTCTTCGGTCGTTTGGATCAATATTATTATCGTTAGGATTAAAACTTGCACCACCATCATTTGTTGCCCACAAGCCACCATTTTGTGTTTCCACATAATAAGTTTGATTGTTTGTAGGATCAAAACGCATTTGAAAACCATCTCCGCCAAAATCACGGGTCCACGAATTAAGTGTGCTTACATTACCATAACACGTTCCGTTATCTTGAGCTCCGCCCCAATACAAACCGGTGAATGGATTCACTTCCACTCTATAGAATTGAGTATTTGGGATCTCATCAATATCTGTATAAGTAACGCCATCATCATTTGTAAAATACATTCCTCCGTCTGTTCCTAAATAATAAACTCCCGGAGCGATCATATCAATGGTGTGAATATCTGCATGCACATCATACTGCCACCATGGCGGCATGTTTAAATTCCAGTTGGCGCCACCGTCGGATGATTTATAGAATTCTACACCTGCAATATAAACTTCATTATCATTGGCAGGGTCAACTTCAAGAGCGCTAAAGTACCAACCAAATCCTCCATAGTTACCCGAAATACCATTGTTACCCATGTTGGTCCAGTTTGCTCCGCCGTTAGTTGTTCTGTAAACTCCATACATTGTATACAAACTATCACTCACGGCAACATACAATTTATTTGGATCTTGTTTACTCATGCAAATGCTGTAACGATTTACTTTAAAGTTTGGCAAGCCTCCGCCTAATACGGTCCAATTTGTTCCGCCATTTGTAGTTTTATAAACACGCGCATCATTCGAGTAACGAATATTTACGGTTGCGTTACGAATACATGTATAAGATGTTGCGTACAAGATCTGCGGATTTGACGTATTTATTTCAATATCTGTTACACCTGTTTGGTTGTTGATCATTAACACTTGTGTCCACGTTGTTCCGCCATTTGTGCTTTTGTAAACACCGCGATTATTATCTGCAATAATTGGATTACCAAGTGCAGCTACATAAATTTCGTTTGAGTTACTTGGATTCACCACAATTTTATTGATGATCTTAGTACTTGTTAAACCAATATTTGTCCAGGTATTTCCACCATCGGTACTTTTGTACATGCCATCTCCAATAAATACGGTGAACGGAACATCAGGATCGCCTGTTCCGGCGTAAACAATGTTTGCATTATTAGGATCGAATGCAATGGCACCAATGTATAAAAATGGTTTGCTGTCAAAAACAGGCGTCCATGTTGCTCCACCATTTGTTGTTTTGTAAATTCCCGCACCGGGAGTTCCAATTAAAATTACGTTTGAGTTGGTAGGACTCACGGCTACGCAAGTGATTCGTCCACCAATATTAGTAGGACCTTCAATTTGCCAAGTACCGAATGAAGAAGCATTACTGTTTTTATTTTGAGAGCTTGCGCTTGTCATTACATCCTCAAATGCTTTTACATCAAACACAGCGTCGGGGTATGCGCGTGTTTGTGCAAACAGATCATAAGGAGCGGCAGGGTTGCCTTCTTCCTTTTCTTTTTTGAAACCATTATTGAATACATAGCATGCGCCCAAAATAGCGATCGATGCTACCACCGTTGAAATAAAAAATATCTTTTTCATATAATTAAATGTATACAAAAAAAGTGCCGTTTTTAGTTAAAATGTAGGAGAGATATGTACAAATGAGTAAAAACAAAAAAGCCGCCCGAGAGCAGCTTTTTTTATATATGATATCTTAATAGAATTATGCTTGATCGTTACTAGCCAATTTCTCGCGGATACGAGCCGATTTACCGGTTCTTTCGCGTAAGTAGAATAATTTAGCACGACGAACGATACCTGCTTTTGCTACTTCAATTTTATCAATGAATGGAGATGCTACAGGAAATATCCTTTCAACACCAATACCATTACTCATTTTACGAACTGTGAAAGTAGCTGTTGCTCTTTCGTTCTTGCGTTGAATAACAACACCAGTATACTGCTGGATACGTTCTTTATCACCCTCTTTAATTTTGTAGTGAACTGTAATAGTG
>CAYYUS010000631.1:0-2264 GCA_964474925.1 uncultured Akkermansia sp.
TAGTTTTTTATTTAAGAGACTCTGTTATCAAAGGAAAAAGTTTCTCTGAGAATTGCTCATCATTAAAAACTTCATTGGAAGTAATAAATCATGTGGCCAATACGCCAAACGCCGTTGGGTTCATTGATTTTGCCTGTATAAGTGATGTTGACGATTCGTTATACAAAGCCAACAAGGGTAAAATAAAATTCATACCAATAGGGCGTGGTGATAGCGCTTTTTTTGCACCTAACCAAAGCAGTTTTAAAACCGGCGAATATCCTTTAACACGAAAAGTGTATGTTTACCATCAGGCTTCGGAATTTAGTTTAGCAAAAGGATTTGAATCGTTTGTGGCCGGCCCAAAAGGACAAACCATTTTTTTAAAACAAGGATTGTTGCCAAGTAAACAACAAGAAAGAATGATCCAAGTAAAAACAGAACCACAATAATTAGTGATGATACATTTTAAAAGACATATAATGAACAAACAATTAACGTTAGCGCTTTGTTTGCTGGGAGTGTTTGCCACAGCACAAACAAAAACAACAGCATCGGCCAAAAAAACAACCGCGAAAAAAGAAACTAAAGTAGTAGAGGTAGCAAATATTCCTGATAGAAAAGCGGAATTTGTTGGCGGAAATGCTGCCATGGAGAAATATATTGTATCAAACTTAAAGTATCCAGAAAAACTAGAGACTGACACGTCAATTAAAACACGCAATGTATTCATGAAATTTATGGTAGATAAAACCGGAAAAGTAAGTGAAGTAAGTGTGATGAAAGGAATAAAAGGTTGCAAAGCGTGCAGCGATGAGGCCATAAGAGTTGTGAGCACTATGCCAAATTGGAGTCCTGCCATTGAAGCAAATCAAGCTATTGACTCGTGGTTTACTTTACCCATAACTTTTGCTAAAAAATAATGCCAAAATTTGCTAAAAAGGGTTCAAAACCATTGTTTGGCATTCAATTAGAATATATAAAATTATGAAAAGAACCATCCTATTTAGCGCAGCACTTATTGCAGGAATTGCAACTGCGCAAACATTACCCGAAGCCATTAAAAAAACAGAGAACGAACGTTACGAATCTGCTGCTGCCGATTTTAAAGCATTGATAGCAAAAGAAGCGAATAGTGGCGCTAATTATTTTTACTATGGCGAGAACTTTTTTAATCGTGGCGATGCGGATAGCGCGAACATGTTCTACTCAAAAGGAATAGAATTGAGTCCTACATATCCATTGAATTTTGTTGGAGCAGGAAAAGTAATGCTTACTAAAAATGATGTGAACGGAGCAAAGGCACAATTTTTTAAAGCTACGAGTATCTCTCAAAATAAAAGTGCTGAGGTGTTTCGTAAAATTGCCGAAGCATATTTATCAGGCGAGTTTAAAAATCCGGATGAAGCAATGGTTGCGGCAAACGCGGCTATTAAATTAGATCCAAAAAATCCGGAAGGATATATTATTTTAGGAGATGCCATGTTGGAGAAAAATCCTTCAGATGGTGGCGGACCAATTAAGCAATACAAGCAAGCAACAACATTAGATCCAAAATCGGCAAAAGGAATTATACGCGAAGGTAAATTATATCAACGCGGACGTAATTATCAATTAGCCTTAGAAAAATACAAGGAAGCGATGAATATCGATCCAACGTTTGCGCCTGCGTATCGTGAAATTGCGGAATTATATTTCTTGGCTGCGCAACCCGCCAAATCAATTGAGTATTGGAAAAAATATTTAGAATTAAATAATAGCGACTATGCACGTTACCGTTATATGAGTGCTTTGTATAATAATAAGCAATATACAGACGCTGTTACAGAATACGAAGGATTAAAAGCAAAAGGCTTTAAGAATTTATATTTTGAACGTTTGGCTGGATATAGCTATTATGAAATGGGAGATAAAACGGACAAGGAAGCATTTAACAAAGGATTAGTTGCGTTGAATAATTTCTTTACAATGGCCCCACAAAATTTTAAATACATTGGAACAGATTATAAATACAAAGGGATGTTATTGGCTCGTACCGGTAAAGATTCGATAGCGATGGAAGATGTTTTACCTCATCGCTGGCGTGAGGATATTGTTCAGCTTGGAGAAATTCCAGCAAGTGAAATCGCCGAATTATCGCAAGGCAAGTTAAATATGAATTTGCCCGTTTGCGTTAATAAAATCTTGTTGGAAATGAATTGGGATTTAGCCATTTCGCCAGGACAAGTTGTGCCGCATGAAGTTATAGGCCTTGCTAACTACACTAAGAATATTTGCATCGGCGT
>CAYYUS010000632.1:0-2262 GCA_964474925.1 uncultured Akkermansia sp.
GATGCAAATATAGGTTTTTTCCCGAATCCGTACAAGTATTTAAAGGCCCTGATAGCCAATAAACTACCTCTTCTTTGAGATAGCCTGTTTTTGGATACTTTCGGCCATGGCGCTAAGGTTCACTTGCTCTTCATTTATATCTTCAAAAGGCCTGTACATGAGGCTGGATAAGGTTTTTGGGTATTTAAAGGTTAAAAAATGATCGCCGTCTTTGATCAAGATCTTCCTTTTTTGAGGGCCGCAAACCAGCGAGTCGCACACCTTAAAGTTGGTTGAATGGGCCACCCAATCTTTTTCGCCGGCCACTATTACCGTGTTGGCCTTTACATCGGGGTAAAATGCTAAGAGTTGTTTCATTTGCTTTACATGCGCGAATTTTTCGGCCGTGGCTACATTCAACGCTTTAGGCAACATCCATTGCACGAAGAATACTTTTCCTAAACCCGAGAACCAGTACATTTTTTCTTTGTATGGAGAGATCACCGGAGAAAATAGAAATAGATTCTTACATCTGCTTTCATTCATCGCTGCCAAAACCGCTGCGATAGGGGCGCCATAAGATCTTCCTACAATAATTAATTGTTTGTTTGGAAACCTATCGATCACCGATTGAACAGAACACACTTGTGTCATGATGTCTTTTTCGGCTTTTCCGTAATTGCTTTTGCCATACCCTAAACGATCGATGGCGATCACATGAAAATTAGTTCTAACAGAATCATCATCGGTAAAATTCATCCACGTGTACCATGCGCCGGGCGCTCCGTGTATCAACAAAAGCAAAGGCTTGCTTGTATCGCCAAATTCTACATAGTGTAACTTTTTATTGGCGTAATTTAATGAATGATGAATGGGCTTGAAGTTCTTTTGAGCGTAATGCTCATCCAATTCTTTATCGGTTAAGATGTACTTTGAAAAACACGAATTGAGTGACATAACGATCAAGGTTCCAACACCAACTATCCATACTCTTTTCATATGATCGCAATAAAAAACCCTTTGTGGTTACAAAGGGTCTATTAAAATTATTATTCTAATGTGCCGTTACGCGCTGCTTCTTTTTTATAGCGAACAAGTCGCATACACCAATACGCTAGAAGAAAAATGATCAAACCACTAATGAAAACATTTGGTCCATGACCTAAAGATTTCATTCCTTTAAAAATCCACTGGAACACTGTGCCAGTTCCTTCAAAAATATCAGTCCAGGTTACCATTAATGTCTTCATAACAAAATTATTTAAATAAGATTATTAGTTTTAAGTTTACTGCAACAAATATAGGAAAAGATTTTAATTAAAAAAATCGTGCTTGCTAACAGGTTTAATAAGGGTTTCAGAGGCAGTATAACCGTGCTGTTAGTGATCTATCTCCTGGTCTTTTCACTCTCATTTTTCATCCAAAAAAGCACCGAATTATCCTTTTACCCCAATATTTTTTACAATTACCTAGCTTCACAAATTCAATCGCCTTTCGTCATCCTTTTGATCAACCATTTTTTGCTTATTGCGGGTCTTTCGGTAGTTGCACTTATTGTTTCTAATGAGGAAATAACCGACAAACTGAACTATTTTCCAGTCTTAGTTTTTTTTACCATCAATATTATGATATTGAATAAGGACCGTATCTCCTTATACTTACTCAGCAACATCATTGTACTTTATTCTCTTTACCAGATCTTCAATACTTACAGAAAAGAACAGGTACTTAGTCAAATATTTAACGCTTGCTTTTTTTTATCGGCCGCGCTTTATCTTAATATAGCCAACATATTTCTGTTTCCTTTTGTTTTTATTGCGCTGGCCATTTTACGCCCTTTCAATTGGCGCGAATTTGTAATGGTGATAATAGGATTTATTTGTCCCATATTTATTTATGAATGTCTGAGCTATTTATTCAGTTTTAATCAATGGTATGTATTCGAAAATTTAGCAGAACTCTTCTCTTATTTTAAAAAGCCAACGCTTAACATGGATTTTGTACCATTTTTAATTGTTACTTCTCTTTTGTTCGTATTCAGCATCATCAATCTAATGGCAGACGGATTAGGGAACACCGTTAAAAAACAAAAAGCCAAAAGTTGTTTTTTTTGGTTCCTTACTCTTATCATTCCTTTATTCTTTGTTTCGGGATCAGGGTATGTGAACATCATGCTGCTCTACTCGATCCCTCTTTCATTTTTAATAGGCGATCTATTATTCAGCTTAAGAAGCACGAAACTGGTAAATATACTTTTGCTTATTTTTATTCTGTCGAGCTTAT
>CAYYUS010000633.1:0-2260 GCA_964474925.1 uncultured Akkermansia sp.
AAAGGGCTATGTTTACTGCTGTTTTCATGGCGTATTACTACAAAAGTAACCTTATTTGAAACATAGCGAAAATTCTTTTTTAACATTTGTAGATCCAAAATAAGTGCTATATTTGCGCTCCTAATTTTAAGAAGAGATGGCAAATCATAAGTCGGCTATTAAGCGAATCAGATCAAACGACGCAAAACGCGTTCGTAACCGTTATAACTCAAAAACTACACGTACATACGTTAAAAAACTACGTGAATCAACTGATAAAAAGGAAGTGAACGACCTTTTACCTAAAGTTTCGGCTATGGTTGATAAATTGGCAAAACGTAATATTATTCATAAAAATAAAGCGTCTAATTTGAAGTCTAAATTGACCAAAAAAGCAGCGTCTTTGAAGTAATCTAAATGTTATTTAAAAGGGCCTAAGTCCTTAGAAATCCGCTCAAAAGGCGGATTTTTTTTGTTTTGTTAAAAAAAAATTCTTTTAATTAATATATTTTTCTAATTTTGTTCCACTTAGTCATTATTTCATAAAAAAAACTAAAAAGATGAATTCAAATTTTTTACGTACAGTTGGTGCAGGTTTAGCTGTGGCCGTGATATTATCAGGTTGCGATGGACTTGGCAAAATGTTAAAAAAGCAAAAAGACATTCAGTATACCTTAACTCCAAGCCCTATCGAAATGATCGGGGACAGTGTTCAATTTAGTGTGAACGGAAAGTTCAACCCTAAATTATTCGCTAAGAAGGTAACATTAACTATAACTCCTGTTGTAAAATACGCTACAGGCGAAAAAGCTCTAAAGCCATTGGTTTTAGTTGGTGAGAAAGCTACAGGAAGTGGTCAAAAAATTGGCTATTCAACCGGTGGAACTTTTACCTATGCTTCTGAAAAATTCGGTTTCGAAACTGGAATGCGTAATGCGATCGTTGAACTTCGCGCTGTAGGAACAGTGAAGAAAAAAGAGAAGAAATTTGACGCGGTTAAACTTGCCGATGGAACTTTAGCTACTTCGCTATTGGTTCGTAACGACGAGAAACCAACAATGGGTAAAGATAATTTCCAAAAATCATATCCTGCAAATCAAACAACGCATATTTATTATGCAATGAACCAATCAAACGTTCGTCCGGGCGAAATGAAATCTGACGAAATGAAAGCTTTTAGCGATTTCGTTAAAGTGAACATCAATTCAGTTTGGTATAAATTCAATGGTATCAATGTTTCTGCTTACGCTTCTCCGGATGGTGAAACTGACAAGAACGAGAACTTAGCTAAGGATCGCGCTAAATCAGGTTCAGTTGCTGTAATGAGCGAATTCAATAAGAACAAGAACAAAGACAATACATTTGGTAAAACTAAAGAACAATACGCAGTTGGTACTACAAAAGAAGACTGGGATGGTTTCAAAAGCTTAATGGAAGCTTCTACAATGACCGACAAAGATCTTATCTTACGTGTATTAACAATGTACACTGATGCTGACCAACGTCGTAAAGAGATCAAAAATCTTTCTAAAACGTATACTGAATTAGCTGATAAAATATTACCAAAATTACGTCGTAGTGAGATCACTATCATGGTAGATAAGATCTCTAGAAATGATGATCAGATCATTGCATTGATCAACACAACTCCTGATAGTTTATCATTAGAAGAATTATTATACGGTGCTAACTTAGTTAACGATGTAAATACTAAAGTAACAGTTTACCAAAATGCTGAAAAGCGTTTTGCTAGCGATTGGAGAGCAGCCAACAACTTAGGTGGTGCTTATTTAATGCAAAATAAATTAGGAGAAGCTGAAGAAGCTTTCAAACGTGCTGATAAAGTAGCGAATGGTGCTCCTGAAGTATCTAATAACATGGGTATCATTGAAGCTAAAAAAGGTAACCGTGCTTTAGCAATGGAACTTTACAAAAAAGCAGGTGGAAGCCCAGAGTCAAAATACAACATGGGTATCATCAATATTCGTGATGGTAAATATGCTGATGCTGTAAGTAACTTTGGTGATTTTAAAGGTCACAATAAAGCTTTAGCTCAATTCTTATCTGGTAATGCAGGTTCTGTTAAAGAAACAATTGATGCAAGCAACGAAAAAGATGCAGCATATTGCTTCTATTTAAAAGCAGTTTCTTTTGCTCGTCAAGGTAACAATGCAGAAGCAATGACAAACCTTAAAACAGCTATCGAAAAAGATGCAGCTTGGAAAGCATATGCAAAAGATGATTGCGAATTCTTAAAAATGCGTGCTGAATTGCCTCAATA
>CAYYUS010000634.1:0-2255 GCA_964474925.1 uncultured Akkermansia sp.
TAATTTTTTCGCTTCTTGTGTTGATTCTTTAAACATTATGTCGTAAATACTAATTTCTTTAAGATCAAGATCGCCTTTGATAGCAAATGATCTTGAACTTGGGTTAGGATAAATAGCAAATTCAGTTTCAAAAGAACTTTGTTCTTTAACCGAATTGATCAATGTTTTTTTGCCTACGTAAACCATTAAGTAATTATTAGCGGCTAATTTAATTGCGGCAGGGTCGGCATTTATACCATTAGCTGTAACCGGTCCTGTACAGTTTTGAAACAGAGGACTCCATCCTATACCGTCATTTGTTGTTTTAAACCAAATTGAATTGATCTGTGGATTTGGAGAGCCATAAAATTTGTAACCAGTGCCACCACCCGGAAGTTCTGACATTAAATTACCAGTGAAATTGTGATTATTGTCGGAAAGAATACTTGTAGTTCTTGTCCAAGCTAATCCGTCATTTGAAATAAAGTGATGAGCACCATGCTGTGGTGCTCCTCTTGGACAAGTATAATGCCAAGTACTTCCAATTTTTATAACTGCCGGATCAATGGTGATAGAATCTGCCACAGCAACTCTTACTCCGGGTTCCCATGTATAATTTACACCATCAGAAGAAATAGCGGAATAGCAATGCACAGTAGAGTCGAGCGCTAATAGCGTTCCGGTTTTTGAACTTGAAAAATACATCCGTATGTTTCCATTATCGGCAATAACAAGTGTTGGGTCAAATGGTCGTTTGTATCCTGATGGTGAGCCGGTAAAAACTGCTAAGGTTGGACTTCCCCATGTAACTCCGTTATCGGTAGATCTTTTTACAGCAATTTTATCGTGCGCCGTATTGGTTGGACTTTGAGGTGCAGGAAACCACTGAAAGGCACAATAAACAATACCTGTTGAATGTTGTGTTAAGCTTGGTACGCCACTGGAATCTTGAAACAAACTGTTGTTTGTCCACGTTGTACCGTTGTTGCTAATGCAACTAATTAGATCAAAAGAATGAGCTTGCGAATAAGATCTATCAATTGAAACTATTAATAGAATGAAAGGGAGTATTTTTTTAAGCATACTCAAATTTATTAATTATTCTAAGATATCCAACCTGCCAAGTCCTTCGCGGATCACAACAGGTTCATGTTCGCTAAAATCAATAACTGTAGATGGATGAATATTTCCAAAGCCACCATCAATCACATAATCTACAACTTCGCCATATTGTTGTTCGATAGTTTCAGGATCTGAAAAATATTCCAAAATATCATCGCTGTTATCGTGCAAGCTTGTTGAGATCAATGGATTTCCTAAGAGCCTAACAATTTCAGAACATATGGCATTATTAGGAACACGAATACCAACCGTTTTGCGATTTTGTTTTAAGAGTTTTGGAACATTATTATTTGCTTCTAAAATAAACGTGTAAGGCCCCGGCAATGCTTTTTTCATGATGCGAAAAACATGATTGCTTATTGGTTTTGTGAATTCAGAAAGATGACTCAAATTATTACATACAAAAGAGAAATTTGCTTTTTCGGGAGCAATGCCTTTTAATTTGCAAATGCGTTCAACTGCTTTATTGTTGGTGATATCGCAACCCAAAGCATATACTGTGTCGGTTGGATAAATAATAATTCCGCCATCCTTTAAACATTTTACTATTTTAAGAATGGTATCGGTGTCAATATTTTTATCGTTGAGTCTTAGAAGCATAATTTTTTTTGCCACGAATTACACGAATTAGCACTAATCTAAACGCAAATAAAACACAGATCAGTGAAATTTCACTAAACTATGCTTACACAGATTAGTGAAAATTAGTGAAATTCGTGGCTTTTTTTTGTCAATGGTACTTATTAAATATTTCCCAGCTGGACTTGTAACTTGTTTCTAATTCAGTAGTATTTAATCCAAGTGGAATTTTATTAACGCTGGCGTAAAGTTCAATATCTTCTGTTTCAATATTTCCTGTTAACGAATCGGCTTCCATAGTGCATCCCCCAAAACCATGTATAGAAGAATCAAAACGTCGACAACCACTTTCATAAGCGGCTTTTATTTTTTCCTGCGCTTTTTCTTTGGTAGAGTGAAGGTGAGCGCCCATTTCAACACCTTTTAATTCGGGAATAAGTTCGTTGAACAACAAAGAAATATTTTCTGGAGTTGAACTTCCAATGGTATCTGCCAAAGCAATTATTTTTATGCCGCGTTTAGTTAATTCTTTACTCCATTTAATAGCAATGCTTGGATTGTACTCATCGCCGTAT
>CAYYUS010000635.1:0-2251 GCA_964474925.1 uncultured Akkermansia sp.
AGTATGCCACACGAATTATCGGGTGGAGAACAGCAAAGAGTGAGTATTGCCAGAGCTTTAGTGAACGATCCGGAGATCATTTTGGCCGACGAGCCCACCGGAAACTTAGATCCGGAGACCTCCGAGGAGATCTTAAAATTATTGAAAGGCATTGCCGAAAGTGGCAGAGCCGTATTGTTTGCCACGCATGATATGATGGTTTACAATAAATTCAAGAGTAGAACTTTAATGTTCGAAGGCGGAAAAGTGAATCAATCCAATTAATTGAGATATTTTCTTATATTTTTTGTTTGCCTTGCAGTTTCTTGCTCAAGAGGCGATCGTGAAAAAGAATCACAAGATTATTTTAAGAAAGAAATTGATGGCCGAATGGCAAAGATCAATGAATTGAAATTGGCTGATTCTTTGCAAGTGGATATTGTGGATGTGCATAGCGAAGTTGATCGCTTTTTGTTACTTTCAAAAGACATTGAGAATTTGGATGCATCCATTAATTTGTCGAGAAACTATTTTGACGAACTCTCTCAAAAATTCAACTTTAAACGTACCGATTTTACCGATATCAATAAAACCATGACCCTCGAAGAAATTGCCAATGCCTTAAAGGGCAATGAGCTTAATTTCTATAATCAGGTATTGTTTAAGTATAAAGGGGCTGAAGGGGCGATGTTTACTGCTCAGTAGGGTAAAATTGCCATTCATAAAATGATAGATTTTATGACCCAAATTATTTAAAAAAATCCCACCTATTTTCTTATTTTTACATTCTCAATTTTAAGCCTTGGTTTTTGCCAGTATAACCTTTTTAATTTATGTGTTGCCGCTGTTTGTGCTGGCATATCACATTGTACCTCATAAGTACAAAAATGGTTTTATTTTAGCTTTTAGTATTTTCTTTTATTCGTGGGGCGGACCAAAATTCATTTTCGCGATTTTGGCTACAACCTTTGTCGATTTCTTTTTGGTGAATGCTATGCATAATGCAAAAAAGAAAGGCGATAAAAAGAAATTCCTCATTCTTTCGCTTTGTATCAACCTTGGGTTATTGTTCTATTTTAAATATTGCAACTTCTTTGTAGATAATTTTAATTCGGTGCTTGGATTAGATATTCATTTCGCAAAAATTATTTTACCAATTGGTATTTCGTTCTATACATTCGAAAGTTTAACCTATGTAGTGGATGTTTATCGCGGCATTCACAAGCCACTAAAAAGTTTCTGGCACTATCAAACCTATATTTTATTATTTCCCAAATTAATAGCGGGTCCGATTGTCCGCTACCACGATATTGCCGATCAAATAACCAATCGCGAAAAAAATTACACACCCGAAGCAAAACTTAGTGGATTTTTGATCTTTAGTATTGGTCTTGCTAAAAAAGTGATCATCGCCAATACCTTAGGCATGCAAGCCGATGCTGTTTTTAATTTACCGGTTGCGCAATTAGATACTGCTGCCGCATGGGTTGGAGCAATTGCTTACACTTTTCAAATTTATTTTGATTTTAGTGGGTATAGCGATATGGCCATTGGCCTTTGTAAAATAATGGGCTTTAGAATTCCTGAGAATTTTAATAACCCTTACATCTCCACAAGCATTACCGATTTTTGGCGTCGTTGGCATATGACTTTGGGCGCATGGATGAAAAATTATTTATACATCCCACTCGGAGGAAATAAAGGAAGTAGCACAAAATTGTATCGCAATCTCTTCATTGTTTTTTTACTTTCCGGTTTATGGCATGGCGCCAGTTGGAATTTTGTGTTGTGGGGTGCTTATCATGGATTGTTTCTTGTGCTAGAACGTTTGTTCCTTGGAAATGTATTTGAGAAGTTGGGTAAATTCATTTCAATACCAATCACATTTATGATCGTTGTTACCGGTTGGGTTTTATTCCGCAATGATGATCTTTCATACGCTTTCTCAGTAATGAAACAAATGTCCAGTTTCAATTTTGTAGATGGTAAGTTTGCTATGAATAATGATTTTATGGCGATGGCGGTTATTGCTTTGCTAATTTCTTGGTTTGCTATCACCAACAAAACATTGGCCATGCAACAAAGCCTTTACGGAGAAAAATATAGTAGCAACGGTAAGTGGATGGTAGTGCTTTCGAGTATAGTGTTGTTTTATGTGTCGTTGAGTTATATATCTGCTTTGAATTTTAACCCCTTTATTTATTTCAGATTTTATTAAGTTGTTAGAAGAGTATGTGGCTCATTCTTCGAAAGTGCGCAAGGAAGATATTTA
>CAYYUS010000636.1:0-2245 GCA_964474925.1 uncultured Akkermansia sp.
ACATTTATCGCAAAATCCCACTTCTTCATCGGTTTTATTCTTTCCTTCAGCATCTTGCATATAACAGGTTTTGTTAGGGCAATGGGGTATACCTTGTGTGTGACCCAACTCATGAATGGAAACTTTAAATAATTGAAGTAGCTTCTTGTCTTTACTCAGTCTAAATGAGGAAGCAACGCAGGATTTTCCCGGACAATATCCCAAGCCCATAATTCCCCAATCTTTTATATCACCATTGGTAGTACTAATATCTTTTGTAGTTAAACCTATCGTTAAATGTCCTTCGGGCGTTCTTCTACTTAAATAACGTATCAGCGAATCAGCACGATAACGTTTACGAGGAGCATACCAAGCCAGTTTTGGAAGAGGGATCGATCTTTTTATTTCAATATCCGAATACATTTTTTTGAGTTCGGCATGTACGTAATTTAAATATTCTTTTGGGAGATCATCAAATGGTTGAAGATCGATGATGATCTTTTTTGGATCTTCTGTAGAAATGTATTTAAAAGAGAATACGCTGAAAGCGAAAAGTAGTATGATCCCCAATGACCTCATTGTAATAAATGTACAAAATCATTTAAGACTAAGAAGGATCTAGCTTCCTAACAAATGTTAAGCAGTTGGAAAGATGCTGTCTTTATTCTCTTTAATAAAAGCCAAAGATAATTGAAGATCCTTTTTTGTATTCACGTTCAAAAACTCAAACCATTCCGGTAGTGTTTCATGTTCATCTCTAATAAAGGCATAGAGTGCAAGTAAATATCCCCAATCCATTTGGCTTAAATACCCTAAGGTTGAATAGGCCCATCCGCCTTTACCTGTAACAAAATTAAACGTACTATTGGCATTAAATATCCCTAAACCAAAAAACAAAGGAACCATGTCTGTTAAGTCTTCATTATCGATCTTTAATTTATCATTTCCTAAAAGTTTAATGTGTCCAAATTCATGTGCGAGTGTTGGGATAAGCTTCTCTGCACTAACACACGCTCCGGAAGAGATCGATACATGGTATTTTCCATTTTCATCTTTACCAAAATAAAGCCCGGCAGGTTCGTTTGTGCTTTCAGAACTAGTGGCAGAAAATGTTGTATCAGATACATCCATCTTTTTTCCAACACTTCCATAAAATTCTAAAACTATATCTGTGGGCTCTATGTCCATTAATTTGGCTACGCGGTCGGAGTATTTATGGACTTCTTGGATCTTATACGGAAAACATTCGCGAGTTGGTAGCATTACTTTTCGCGCAATGACTTTTTCTTTTCCGAATTCATTTAATAGAAACAAAAAAGCTTCTGCAAGCCATACTCTTCGCTGATCGGATAGTGGTAATCCTTGAATGGAGTAGGTTAGGCTCTCGTCGATCTGCTCTTCAACAACAACCTTCTTTTCTTTTAGTTCTAACTCTTCTGGAGTAAAATAACTTTCGGCTTCTTCAAGTGTTAGCTTTTCGCCAGTCTCCGGATCAAAAATAGTTTCATCATCCATGCTGTCGAGCACTTCTTTGCTTGGCCTTGCGCCCTTTAATTGACTGAACACAATTAGCCCTAAGAAAACAAATAAGCATATGCCAACAATAATTGCAGGATTCATTGCTATAAATATATAAATGTTTTTGAAGTTACACGCTTATTCTATCCCTTAAAGTTCAAAACAAGCGTGATATTGTGAAAATAAACATGATGAAGGCTTGGATCTTTATTCACGTTGAGAAGTCCAATTGAATAGCGGAACTCAGGAGCAATTATATAATAGGCCATGTATTTTTCAAAATCAAAGCCAAGATCAATGGCAAAATCAGGATTATTGCCGTATTTATTTGGATCGCTTAAATACGCAACTGGTTCCTTGTCCATCAAAGGTATTTTTACGTTTGGCCCTGCTAGCAAGTAATACTTATACCTTGTGTTTTTTATTCGATACATCACATGCGTCATAAGATCAATATTAACCCGGTAAACATCATAAACACATTCGGTATTGCCGTTGGGCGAGTAAATAACACTACAGTCGTTAAAACTAAGTTCTGCTTTTGGAGAAAGAGAAACGCGTTCGTTGATATCTTCACTCATCATAAGACCCAACCTAAATCCTCCTCCATTTTTTGTACGAGCAGATGGATTACCCATCGATAGAACATTGGAATAATTAAATCCAATATTAAAACCGAGCTGTAATTTTTTAACCTCTAATGTTTCTTTGATCTGTGCTATGAGTTGCCCACTCGTGGACAAGATAG
>CAYYUS010000637.1:0-2244 GCA_964474925.1 uncultured Akkermansia sp.
TTGGGCGATCTTAAAAAATTAAACTCTAACTCGCAGATAATTCCGATCCCTTACATCTCCTATTCGCAGTTCATAAATTAGATCATTTGATGATCTTCATCTCATTTAAAAGATACCCAGCACCTGCGTATTTATCCACTATCCAAAGCGTAAAACGAACATCCAAAACAATATTTCTGCAGCGATTCACATCGTACATCACATCACTCATAGTTCCCTCCCAATTACGATCGTAATTTGTTCCTATCAATTCGCCCTTTGCATTTAAAACAGGACTTCCGCTATTTCCTCCGGTTGTATGATTACTCGCGATAAAGGAAACTCGTAGTTTTCCGTTTTTGTCTGCATACATTCCGTAATCTTTTTTATTATACAGCTCTATCAAACGTGGCATCACTTCGTAATCAGGATTTCCTGTACTATTCTTATCCACCATTCCATCAATAGTTGTAAAATGCAAATACGTAACACCATCTTTTGGTTTATAATCATCTACTTTTCCATAGGCCACGCGTAGAGTTCCGTTGGCATCCGGATAGAATTTCTTGGTCTTTACATTATCCTTTTGCATTTGCATATACTCTTTTTGTAATTCCAATAGTTGCAGCTCATCATAATTATACTGAGGAAAAACGCCTTTTTGATAATAGGTGTTAATTGCCAAAGTAAGTTTATAAAAAGGGTCGCGTTCGTAAAGCGAATAGCTTTTTTCGAAATCGCTTAGCATTGCTGCCGCTTTTGTATTATCAATAAAACTTGAGTTGTTGTACAAGAACTCTGTTATTTTTTCAGTATCGTTATTATAAGCCGTATACAACGAATCCAAATAAACCGGCCTGCTTTCCTTATCAATATTCGCCGCGTATTCTTTTAGCATAGCAATACACAATTTTTTATCTGTGTCTTTATTGAAATTCCTGAATGGAATTGTTTTTTTAAGATCAGCATACATCTGATCGAATTTATTCTCCTTACCGGCTTGTTTCTTCTTTAGCTCTGCAAATAACGCATGGTAATTCGTAATGTATCGAATGGCATCTATTCCCATTAAACATTCGCTATAATAATCTACTTGCTTACTTAACGGGGCATACTCCACATAAACTTTCTTAAAATCCGCTAGTATTTGCTTGCATTTATTTTGTTTAGTGGCGTCAGCATTCAACGATTGTATAAGATCTATCTCAAATTTCTTCTTTTTATTGATAGCGTCGTTGATCACCAAACCTTGCATCTCACCCGACCATTTTTTATACGCATTCGCAATTCCCGCATATCTATCCGCATACATCAAACGAAGCGTGTCGTTCTTCTTCATATCCTTTTCGTAAATAGCCAAACGCTTTTCGCGCAACGAAACACGGCGAGGATCCTGCTCATTGATCAATAATTCAACAGCAAAGGATGTCAAATATTCTTGTGTTCTTCCTGGGAAACCATATACCATTGTAAAGTCACCTTTTTCGTATCCCTTTAATGAAATTGGAAATGAATACAAAGGCTTGTAAGGAACATTATCGGCGTTATAATCTGCAGGCTTGTTCTCTTTGTTGGCATAAATTCTAAACATGCTAAAATCCGGATTATGGCGAGGCCATACCCAATTATCGGTTTCACCACCAAATTTTCCAATATTCTCGGGAGGAACACCAACCAAACGTACATCTTTAAAAACTTCGGTAACAAATAAATAATATTCATTACCGTAATAAAACGGACGAACAAAAGCCGAATAATGTGTCTTTTCAATAGCTTTTTTTTCAATTTGCTGCATTGTAGCACGAATAGCCGAATCTTTTTGAAATTCCGAATACGATGGCTTGATAACGGCTAACACTTGTTTAGTAACATCTTCAATTTTTTTAATGAATGTTACAGTCAATCCTTTGCACCATAACTCTTCGTTGGCGTTCTTTGCCCAATATCCATTCTTTAAATAATCTTTATCAACCGAACTCAATCCCGCAACAGAACTATAACCGCAATGATGATTAGTTAAGATCAATCCTTTATCCGAAATAGCTTCAGCAGTGCATCCTCCACCAAAAATTGCTACTGCATCTTTCATACTTGCTTTGTTGATGCTGTAAATTTGTTGTGCCGTTAATTTAAAGCCATTTTTTTTCATGTCTTTAAAATTCATCGCCTCGATCAACTGAGGCATCCACATACCTTCGTCGGCCTTTACTAAAAGCGACAAAAAGGTAAATCCAATTATTAGTTTTGTCATTTTCTTATTTTATC
>CAYYUS010000638.1:0-213 GCA_964474925.1 uncultured Akkermansia sp.
AGATGTGAGGTACTTAAAGCAAAAAAGGAGGCCTAGAAGCCTCCTTTTCAATGTTTATTTTTCAAACCTTGTTATTCGTACATACGGTTATACTCGCGAACCGAATTTGCAACAGCTTCGGGCTTAAATACAAACTTATCCAAATCGCTCCATATCATTGCTTGATCTTTCATGTATGGTTTTAATTCTTTTTTATAGAATTTCTCGTTAAGC
>CAYYUS010000638.1:223-2243 GCA_964474925.1 uncultured Akkermansia sp.
TGTTTTCTTCATCAGCTTTACTATCTTGGATATAATATTTTGCAGCTATAACCGGTGCGCCCGCGAAAGTGGTTGGATATTTAACCTCCATAAAATTCAAACGGCCTTTAGCTAAATAACGCATGTAAACTTCGTTTGAAGCATCGGCAGAGTATAACATGAAATGATTATTTCCAAATCCATAAGCTTTTGCTTTTTTGGTGGTGATCACCACAACTTTTGGCGTACCCGGCGCCTTAAAGTTGATCTGTTTGTATAGATCCCCTTCGTTATCAGGGTTGGTTTGAATTTCTCCCTTTACAGTATCGCCTTTAGCTGTAACATAATAACCCGGCTCAAGTGTTGGAGCCATTTTTGGGGTTCCTTTTTTACCACCCGGTTGCGCTATGGCAACAGTTGCAGCTGTAATAAATATAAATGAAAGTAATTTTTTCATATGCATGCTTTTTGAGATAATAATTAGATGTAAATATATATTTTATAACAGAAATATGCAATTATCGTGCCTGATAATTAGTCCTTTTTATGATAAATTATATTAAAATTTATTTGAGATACCTTCTAAATCACTTATCAACCATTATTCTTCCTTGCCTCCAGTAATCAACCATATCAAACCAAGGCGCTTGATAAATATAAGAGCGCTGTAAAATATAATCGTTATCGCTAAAAGGGTTTTCGGTTTTTTTGAAAATAAATTTCAACGAATTTGCATCGGTCTCGGGACCATAGATCCATATCTCTTCATTTTTACTTCTGTATAAATTCACAGGGTCGCCAAAATTCACATAGATCATTCCTCTATCGGTTTTCCATCCTTGAGTATAACTTGTATAAGCTTTATTAGCTTCCGTTACTCGGTTGTAATACTTTCGTAAAAGTTCTTTAGCGCGCTCATTGCTTGCACCAATGGTTAACCAAAAATTATCGATGCATAATTTTTGATCGGATGCATTTTTACAATTCTCAAATTCTATTTTATTCATGATGTATCGCGTGCAATTGATCATTTCGCCAATATCGCTAACACCTGGGTATGCTTTTTCAAATGTAAATAAGGATAAACCATCCTGTTCGGCACTTAGTGATCGTAAATGATAAAAACCTCTTGTTGGCATTGTTAACTCAGCACTTTTTTCAAGTCGTATTGTGAACGTGCTATCCGGTTTGTACTTGAACTCATCCGGTTTTGCCGATGAAAAAGGAGGTAAAGCAGGACCAAATTCCTTAAAGAAACAATCCACATAAATTATCTGTCCTTGGTTTACGTTTGATTCGATCTTCACAACATCTCCTGCATAAAAATTATTGGTGTAATTAACTTTATTATTGCTGTACACCATATAATATTGCCCAACATTCCTATTTCTTTTATCAATTACAACCGGATTAGAATGTTTGAGGTTCTTATAATTATCTATCACCCAAAGATCAACGTAAGCAAAATTGGTTGGTTTTACTTTTAAACTAAATACACCTTCTACAAATTTATCTTTTCCTTGCTCCGGAAATTTAAACGACATTCCAACCGAAGCGCTATCAATAATTGTACGGCTGTTTATCTCCGGCAAAACCTTGCAACCAACTAATAAATTTGCGTAAAAAATAGAGTTTGTATCGATCCTCTTGAATAGTAAATTCTCGGTGCTGATCTTGTAATAAATGCGAGTGAGGCTATCGTTTACATGATACACCCTAAGATCAATATCTACCTGGTCTTTTTCATTGGCAAATACTTGATTCTTTAAAGGCTTTGAGTTGTAAGACTTTACAGACTTACACGAGGTAATTGCTGTTAGAAGAACAATAATTACAAAGAATAAATTGTATGTAAAACGTTTAAAGCTCACTAAGTAAAAATACGACTAATTATTTAGAAAATCCTTAAATATAGCATCAATAAAGTGATGATATATAGGTTATGAATTCGCAAAAATCCCTACCTTTAATGCAATGAAGACACGATTTTATTTATGGCGAATTGCTGGAGTTTTGCTTTTATTGCTATTAGCCTATATTT
>CAYYUS010000639.1:0-2242 GCA_964474925.1 uncultured Akkermansia sp.
ATATGAAAGTGAGTAAAAAGGATGATGATTTTTATGTTTTCGAGAAGAAGCAAGCCGTTGTAAGTCAAGCTCAGAATCAAGGAAGTAATATCGGCAATCAATTAGGATCAAATAAAAAGGATGACAAGAATAGTAATATCGTTATTAAAGATGGTTTGATAAGTATGGATGTACAAAACGTTCCAATTTCAGAGATCGTAAACACAGTGTCAAAACAAATGGATAAAAACTATTTTTTATTCAATGATCTTAAGGGAAATACAACTTTGAAGGTTATCGATGCTCCTTATGAGGAATTTCTAACGTTGCTATTTAACGGAACCGACCTTACTTTTAAGAAGGATGGAGTAGTGTATTTATTTGGTGACAGGAATTTGGAAGGCTTGCGTCAAAGTAAATTAATAACATTACAAAATCGCACGATTGAAAAAGTGATCGATTTTATTCCTGCTGAACTAAAGAAAGGAATAGAGCTTAAAGTTTTTGAAGACATGAATGGTATTATTGTTTCCGGATCTCAGCCACGTATAATTGAACTGGAAGCGTTTCTCAGAGAAATTGATGTTGTAGTTCCTATGGTACATATTGAAGTTATTATTGCAGATGTTCGCAAAAGCAATTCTTTATCTGCAGGAATTTCAGCTGGTTTAGGAACCGGCACAAATACAACCGGGGGAACATTACTTCCCGACTATAATATCAGTTTGAATTCAAAGTCGATCAATAACTTGATCAGCGGTATTAATGGTTTCGGGTTTATTAATTTAGGTAATGTTACCCCAAAATTTTATTTGAATTTAAAAGCAATGGAGAGCAATGGTATATTAAAACTGCGATCTACTCCTCAAATTGCAACATTGAATGGGCACGAGGCTAAATTGAGCGTTGGTCAAACGCAGTATTATTTAGAAGTAAATAATAATTTGGTAAATCAGGCTAACGCCCAGCAAAACATTTTGCAAACTCAGAATTGGAAAGCCGTAAATGCCGATCTATCGGTTACTATTGATCCGCAAGTTTCAGGAGATGAACAAATAACTATGACCATTAATGTGAAGCAATCAAGTTTTACAGAACGTGTTTCAAATACCGCACCTCCGGGAACCATTAATCGTGACTTCCAATCATTAGTTAGAGTAAAGAATGGAGAAATGATCATGCTTGGAGGATTAGAAGAAAACCAAGTAAATAATTCAGGTAGCGGTCTGCCGCTTCTATCAAGAATTCCAATTTTGAAGTGGATCTTCGGTAATCGCACTAAATCTAAGTCGGAGAATAAGCTAACTATATTTATTAAACCAACCGTAATTTATAATTAATGTTTCTTGACAGAGTCATACCTAAAAAGTTTCACATTAAGCAAGAAGTATGTTCCCTTGAGGCTTTGTTTGAGGAGGGATGTGTTACCTATCATTATACTGTTTTAAAGAGTAAAGGGAAGAAATTGGACATTATACTTAAAGGGAGTATTAAAGACAAACCGGAACTTCCAAAACAGATCTTAAAAGGAAAGATCCCTATTAGTTTGATACTTAATGGTAAAGGTATCATCATTAAAAAAGTGAATTTGCCCCAAGAAGTTGTAGCATTTGAAAATGTCATAGAACAAAATCTCCCGGCAATGAATAGGGATGATCTGTTCATTCAACTATTTTCTCAAGACAATAATACTGCGTTTATAGCTTTGTGCAGAAAGGAACAAGTGAATCAGATAGTAAATGATCTAAGAAAAAGTAAGTATGAAATTGCAAACGTTCTTATTGGTGCCCCAGCTATAGTTGGTCTTAGACCTTTATGGAGCACCTTTAATCGTATCCCAACAAGTATTCATGCCATAGAGCTAAATAATGGAAATATAGATTCTATAAAAAATAGTGAAGCGGAGGATACAAAAGTAGAGTTAGATGGTTTAGAAATAACAAAAGAGCATACATTGGGTTTTGCTGCCGGATTAAGTTATTTGATGCAGAATGATATTTCAGAATGTGTTAATGAAGAAATAAATATTTTGACTAGAGCACACAAGGAAAGAAATAAGTTGAGATTTTTAACTATTAACACTGTGGCTATAGCTTTTTTGGTTGCGGTTGTTAATGTTTTGTTTTATACATCGTATTTTGATAAAAACAATAAGCTGGAAACTGAACTTTCTGTTTATCAGGGAAAGTACGATCAGATCAATCAACTATTAACAGATTACCAGGGAAAAAAGGACCTCATAGAAGGTGCAGGTGTTTTAAAC
>CAYYUS010000640.1:0-2239 GCA_964474925.1 uncultured Akkermansia sp.
AAAGAAAAGAACGCCGACATGGTAGTAATGATTTCGCGTGAGCATTCGCTTATCTGGAATCTATTTCATGAAGCAAACACAAAAAAAATGGCCTTCCATAGTTCTATGCCATTTCTATCACTTCATGAGTAACCACGATACAGTAAATCAATATTTCAATTGATTTGCTGTAAATTGTAGCATTACGAACTTATCAAACCTCCGCTTTTTCTGAATGAAAATCTACTTAGAGGCTCTTCTATCCAAAAACCAGGTGTAAGCTTAAAGGACATTAATTTCTCTTTAAAGAGTTATTATATAATATAACTTTGTCCGTCTAATGACTCCAAATATTGGGAATAATCGCGATAATTCGCAATACTTCCCAATAGATCACTATCAATTCGAATGGGTCCAGATCAATGGAAATTAATCTCGTTTGGAGTGAAATCCAATGACTTTAAACCCAAAGGGGGGCGTGGCAGTTACTTTAAGAATTAACCGGTTTTTGTGATGAGGATTAAACCTGGGTTAAACATACCCGGTTTTAGGCTTTAATAGGTATTTCTACGCATAAAGTTCAAGTATTTTTACCATATTTCTAACTCAGGTTCTCACCTTCCAGTCTATTATTGTGTTACAAACACAATTTTTCCAGAGATTTTCCTGGTTGCTACGTTTTATTGCAAAATCAACCATTTATTATTTCTACTTTTATTATATAACGAATAGTGAGCACATACGGCAAAATAGTAAGTTTCCTCAATTCACCTGTTGTCAAATTTCTTCAGAAAGACAATGCTGTTCTCATTTTGAGTTTTCTTTATAACGAATATAAGCTCAAGGAAAAGGCAGAAATCCAAAAGTTTGAGCTTATTCGCCTGCTTGATGTTTATTTAACGGAAATACGAAAAGAAAGTAATGGCAAATTTTCGTTTTCTGCCAAAGAATATATTGACTTTTGGCAAAAGGATGAAACGCCTTATCTCCAAACTATTTATTTTAATAATGAGCTTAACGATTGGATGATTGAACCTACAATAACTGTAAAAAGAGTATTCAGGTGGGTTGAAGATCCAGAAGACCACGATAACATTGACACCGAAATTGGCTTTCTCAACATTTTGAATACAATGAAAAAGATTGTGTTTGGAACATTAATTGATCCAAATGAAAAATTGGTTCAACTCAATGTCGACAAAAAACACATTGAGGACCAAATAAAATCTCTTGAAGAATTAATCCTCAAGGGAGAACAAATGGAGCAAATAGATTCTCATCAGATTCGTTCGAAATACTCGAACATTGTCAGGGATTCCAAAAGATTGGTGAGCGACTTCGATGAAATTTCTAATAAGTACAAAAAATTAAAAGCTGAAATTAAAGACAGATACAATATTGAGAAATTAAGTAGAGGAGCCGTGCTTGGATCATATTTGGAAACCGATAGCAAGTTACAGGAAAACCCACTTGTAAAAAGTTACAAGGCTTTTCGAGCTTATTTAAGGCCCGAAAGCGAGGATCAGCTCGAAGAGTTAATAGAACGCATACATGCCCTTCCTCAAATTAAACCAATTGAAGATAGATTTGTATCGAGACTTACTATGCACTTAGGTGTGGCAAGTAAAAAAGTTGGACACATAGATGGAGAAATTTTTAATTGGGTTAAAACAATTTTTGATGAAAAATTTCAAGAAAATGCAAAACAGATTTATGCGTTAACTCAAGATATAAAGAGAATTGTAATTGAAAACAAAGAAAATTTCCCAGAGCAGAAAAAATTTCTTGAAGTGGAGGCGTATCCAGAAATATTCACCGACAGAATCCCTTTTGTTCCGGTTAATAAGATCAAGTTCAGCGAACGAACGATCATTCAAAGTTCAGAAGATTTTAAGGAGGATATTCTTGATGATATAAAGAACAGATTTTCAATTGATGAAACAGAATTGAGAAACAATTTGCTTGAATTAACGAAAATTCATGGTAGTATAACTTTAACCGAAGTTCTTAGAAAGCACCCAATAAAAAAGGGTCTACCTGAGGTAATTGCCTACATCAAAATTGCAACAACGGACAATTTAAGTATGATAGACCAAAATCAAAAAGAGACAATAGTATACGACGACAAATATTCGGTTGATGTACCCCTAATAACTTTTAAAAATGAATTGGAATAACATTTTACCATACTCACCAGCTATTCTAAAACTGTTAACTGGAGCTACCTATTCTTCTCACAAAGAATGGGATTTACTATTGT
>CAYYUS010000641.1:0-2230 GCA_964474925.1 uncultured Akkermansia sp.
CCTTTTTTAACTGAAATTCTTTATTGGTGAAAGGTATGCCCAATCCTCTGAAATATCCTACAGGGCGCTTATCGGGTTCGATCTCAAAAAATGTAACGCTGCCATCTTCTGGTCTGTATATCCATAACGGATTATTGGCACCACAAAATTCAAGCTTTAGATCTTTTGTATCTACAGAGATAAGAGCCATATCCATTCCGTCTTTACTTTCTCCTTCAGATCCGGTTTGCTTTAATGTATCTTTTACCCTGTCGCGCAGTTCACTTAAAATGGCGGCCGGTGTTGTGATGCCCATATGATTTACTATCTCATTTAAAAATGTCATTCCCAACATACTCATCAAGGCGCCCGGAACACCGTGTCCTGTACAGTCTACAGCGGTAACTATCTTTTTCCCGTTTTTTGTATTGTACCAGTAAAAATCTCCGCTTACAATATCTTTTTGTTTAAAAAGTATGAACGATTCTTCGAAAATATCTTCATTAATATGAGGCGAAGGAAGAATAGCTTCTTGGATCCGCAATGCATAATTAATGGAATCAGTAATATCTTTTTGTTTTTCCAAAACCAGATCTTTTTGCTTTTCGGTTTCTAGTTTTTGTAAAGCAATTAATTTTTTAGAACGATTGATCTTAAAGAGAGAAAAAATAATGATGCAAATGAATAGCGCGGCCACGCAAAGTGCGATCATGTAAATACTTTTTAGTTTTTGATCGGTCTCTTTTTCTTTGTTCAATAACGTGATCTCTTTTTCTTTTTTCTGCGTTTGAAATTTTGTTTCGAGTTGGTTTATGTTTTCGCTGTTCTGTACCGAAAAAAGCGAATCTTTTACCATTATGGCCTTTTTATAATATTGCAAAGCCATGGCGGTTTCTCCTTTGCTTTCGGATATCTTTGATTTTACCAGGTAAACCGCGCTTAGCGTTTGAAATACATTTGTTTTTAAACTCAGATCTATTGCGCTGTCAATATAAGTTTCAGCGATCTTAAGGTCTTTTAGAAACATGTAGTTTTCCCCTATGGTCATGTAGGTTATTATAATTCCCGGCACTTCTTTTTCTTGCTTAGATATAGCAAGTGACCTTTCTAAAATGTCGACAGCTTTTTTGAACTCTTTTTTTCGTTTGTATAAACCGGCAAATGCTTCGAGCGTCCATTTTTTATTGGTCATACGGCCTAGGCTGTCTGCAAGTCTCATCGATTGATTCAAATAAAGTTCTGCCTTCTCATATTCGCGCATGTGTGTGTACACCGAACCAATTCGTAAAAGTACCATGCCCATGTTGCCCCCATAATTATTTGCTTTTTTATCAATTTCTAAGGCTTTAAATAGATACTGAAGAGATTTTTTATAATCGGGATCAGGTTTTGAACGATAATTAAGACCAATTAAATTATAAGCCCATGCCGTGATCATACTATGGCCGATCTTTTCTGCAATTTCAAGTGCGCTAAAATACGTTTTGTTGGATGTTTCATAATCGCCCAATGTGTAATATATAAAACCAAGGCGCATATATGATTTGGCAAGCATGGTATCATTTTTCAATTCAATAAAAGTTACAATGCTTTTATTAAGGTGATCTTTGCTCTCATCGTATTTGGCAGTTTCAAGGGCTACATATCCTGCATTATAGTTCAAATAAGCCTCTCCAAATTTACTTTTTAGTGATCTGAAGAGTTCGGAGTACTTGGTATAGTAAAAAAGAGCGGAATCGTAATTGGTTTCAAAATGAGAAATGATGGCGCCGCAAATAACGGCCTTTTCTTCAGGTGTGGTTTTTGTGGAAAGTACTTTTTTTAAACTATCAGGTTTTGAGGCACGAGCTGATCCCAAAGAAAGTGCAAGTACAAAAAGAATAAATATCTTAAAAGTAAGGGTTCTCAAATCTAAATAAAGATAGGTCTTTTTTAGATTCTAATTATTCAATTCGGAATAAAAAAAACCGGCAATCATATTCTTAATTGCCGGTTCAGATTGTTACAAATAATGTCTATCTATCGATGTTGCCATAATCCAGTTTTTTACCATGGAATCTTAAAACCACTTTACAAACGATCACAAAGAAAGGAATGTACATGGTAGCTTTTGGAAGATCAAAATGAGTTAATATCACTTCTGATTTACGTTTTAAGCGTTCGCTAATTAAATACATGGCTGGAACTAATAATAAAGTAAGCAATGTTGCAAATCCTAATCCAAAGATCATGGTCCAACTTAAAGGGCCCC
>CAYYUS010000642.1:0-2226 GCA_964474925.1 uncultured Akkermansia sp.
TTAAAATTTAACTATTAATCTGGAATTTCCAGTTTTTGAAGAATTTGCGAATATCAGTTCAATCTTGAAAGGCCAAGTGCTTTCTTCGCCAAGAATGTTGATTTCAATAGAAGAATTAAGGGGATTTAAACTTACCGGAATTCTTAGGGAGTACTCCTTCAGCTTTTCAAGATCAATTCGTTTTCCTACCAGAATGTGATTTTCCATTTATCAAAAATATTAAATTGTTATGGATTATCACAAGTATTTTTGACGATTCAAGACTTCTTTTAGCTTGAGAGGAAGCTTTTGATGAATTTTCTTGTCGGATTAAGCAATACTAAGTGCTTATCATTGCTGATAAGCACTTATCAGCGATTTTCAGCAGTTAAGCAGAGATCAGCAATGATTACATTTTAATATTGTAATTAGCTGCCAACCTAATTAAACATGAAATTAAAAATAAAAAAAGCCCGACGAGTTCGGGCCTTTGATCAAAATTGATTTGGGCGATTATTCCATTGATTTACCGCATTCCTTTAAGATATTTTTTGAAATGTATACAATAATCCAAAGGCCAAAAAGTAACAGAATTACCTCCATGAATCCTTTCAGGTTTGATTCTAGGCTGTTGTTAATTATTCTTCGATAGGCAGAATCTGAACGGTAACTGTAATGTCTCTCCTTTTGACTAATTTGTTCCTTTTTTTGTTTTCTCATTACATAGATAATGATACTAGCAATTATAACTAAAACAAAAATTTTCACAAAAAAGTAAAGCTCTGTGTTTGCATTCTTACGGCTAGTTTGTGTTTGCTCATCCTGAGGAGATGAAGGCCGTTCTTGTTTAGCAGTTGTCTCGTTGTTTGCATCAACTTTCCTGTTGAATTCGCCTAAAGAACTTTCCTTTGCCTTTTCGCATATAATTTCTCCGTGATTTTCTAAACCATTTAGAAAGTTATTTAGTGAATTGGTGTTAATTGTCGTTTGTTTTAGGTTAGGTGGTAGCTCCATATTCTTTATTTGTTTTTAGTAATAATTTTAAATAGTTTTTTTTGGCCATCAATAAGCCAGAGGCCAAGACATCCTACAATAAGTACAGAAGGAGCGTCACCGGGAACCGCAGGCACCGGTGGAGGAAAGACTTTAAAATTTACCCCAAGTTTTTCTAGTTCTTCACCGGTCTTAACTGTATCCCTTCGGTCAAGTAGACATTGGATAATGCAAAAATTTCTTAATTCGATTGAATTTTTAAGCCCGTAGCTTTTTCCTTTTCTTAAAAGGTGATTCAGTCTATTATTGCATGATTTACAATGGCATTTAGCCGCTGGGCTAGTGGGATCAAAAATTATGCGGCAATCAGGATTTTCACATTCGCGATTTCTGTTAAACATGATTGGTGGATTTAATTTGTATGGTTGTTGGATATTTCTTTTGAAGTAGCTTATTCTCGAGATCATTAATGTCAGCTGACAGGCGTTCCCGCGAAATTTTATAATAAATTGCGGTTGAGCTATTCCTTTTGTGCCCGAGCATCTTTGCCGTGGATTCCATCGGAACCTGGTTGTCCGCGCATATTGTTGTAGCGAACGTGTGGCGCGACGCCTTAAAGTGAAGGCTCTTTTTGATGCCGCAAATATCAGCGAGCTCTTTCAAATAGCCGTTAAATCTTTGGTTACTTTTAACAGGGAAAATTTTATCAGTGCCCTCGATTTGAGGGTGGTCCTTGTATTTATTGATGAGAGCTTGCGCTTTAGCAATAATAGGGACTTCAAATTTAACGTCGGTTTTCTCACGGGCCATTGAAATCCAATTCCTCGATTCAATGTGGCTGAGAAAATGTTGTTTGCCAAGGTTCCTAACATCAATGTAACTCAATCCTGTAAAGCAGCAAAACAAAAATATGTCACGGACAATTGATAAACGTTCGACGGTTATTTCTTTTTTTTCGAGGAGTTCTAGCTCATGTCTTTCCAGATAGGTTCTTTCGACCTGTATAACCTTCAGACGGTACCCTTTAAAAATGTGTTTATTAATAATTTCATTATTGTATGCGAAGTTTACAGCCGACCGAATTCTTTTGATGTGGTTGGCCATCGTGTTGTTAGAGTTTCGTTTTGTTATAAGAAAGTATGACTCAAGTTCGACGAGAAATTCTTTATTTATTTCGTTTAGGTTTACGTCGTTCCTCCCGTATTTCTTGTGAATGTATTCCTGAAGGAACCTGTAAGTGGTTTTCAACTTTGC
>CAYYUS010000643.1:0-2225 GCA_964474925.1 uncultured Akkermansia sp.
AACCCAAAACTTTACACCGGGATATAATGCTTCCAAAGCTTCGGCCATTAAATGGGCAGAAGAGTGCCAGAAGGTTGATTTTCCTTCGTCGTCATTCCAGGTTAATAATTGCAGTTTTGCATCGGCTTCAATAGCACGGTTTGAATCCCAAACTTCGCCATTTACTTTTGCCGCTAAAACGTTTCTTGCTAATCCTTCGCTTATACTTAAAGCTACTTGCTGTGAGGTGGTTCCTTTTTCAACTTCGCGAATTGAACCATCGGGTAAGGTTATTTTGATCATATGTTTTTGCCTAAATACAACTTAGGTTTTAAGTCGGCACGAAGATAGTAAATATTAGAAGCCTTCTCAAAAATAAGTTTTCGTGCTTTTTCAAGTATTTTTCACAAATACGAGGCGCTTTTTGCAGGCCATACCCAGAGGGAGTCTGGTCAAAAAAAGGAACGAAGGATTTGTGGAAAAGACGCAGAAAAAGCAGATAAGGTATTTTTGAGACGGCTTCTAGCCAAACGGCCGCTATTACTGCAAAATTAAGGTTTTGTTAATATCAAAAAACGGGAAAAAATACCGGTTTGCCTGTGAAACAAATTGTTATATTTGTATGATAAGCTCTAAAGATTGTTATGGACCAAAAAATTAATACTGCTTCTGCCGAAAGTTTGAGTTTCGACGATTTCAAAAAGGCGGTTTTAAATGATTTCCGACTTATTAACGAAAGCCGACAAGCAAGTTTATTAGGAAGAAAAGAAGTTTTGACCGGAAAGGCCAAGTTTGGAATATTTGGCGACGGAAAAGAATTGGCGCAGATCGCCATGTCAAAAGTATTTCAAAACGGTGATTTTAGAAGTGGATATTACCGCGATCAAACATTTATGTTTGCTATTAAGGCATTGAATTTACAACAATGGTTTGCCGGTTTATACGCACACACCGATATTGAGCATGATCCAATGAGCGCCGGAAGGCAAATGGGCGGCCACTTTGCAACGCATAGTTTAAATGCAGATGGAAGTTTTAAGCCTTTAGCACAACAAAAGAATTCTTCAAGCGATATTTCTCCAACAGGTTCGCAAATGCCGCGCCTCTTAGGTTTAGCATACGCTTCACATTTTTATAAAATAAATCCGGATCTACATAAAGCACCTTTTACCGACTTTAGCAATAAGGGAAATGAAGTTGCCTTTGGTACAATTGGTGATTCAAGTACGTCAGAAGGTTTGTTTTGGGAAACTATTAATGCAGCCGGCGTTCTACAAGTGCCTATGTTGATGAGCGTTTGGGATGATGGTCATGGTATTTCTGTTCCAAAAAAATATCAAACCACTAAAGAAAGTATTAGCGAAGTATTAAAAGGTTTCCAAAGAGATAAGAACGGAAAAGGCTACGAAATTTTAAAAACAAAAGGTTGGGATTATTCGCACTTATGCGAAACCTATGAGAAAGCTGTAAAAATTTGTCGCGAAGAACATGTACCCGTTTTGGTTCATGTGGAAGAAGTAACTCAGCCGCAAGGGCACAGCACTAGCGGATCTCACGAACGATACAAAAGCAAAGAACGTTTACAATGGGAAACAGATTTTGATTGTGTGAAAAAAATGCGCGAGTGGATCATTCAAAATGCATTGGGCACAGAACCTGAATTAGATAAAATTGAAGAGGATGCTAAAGAAGCAGTAAAGATCGCAAAGAACGCGGCTTGGGCGGCTTATTTACTCCCTATTAAAGAAGACGCGTCTCAAGTTATTACATTGTTAGATAATATGATCACCGAAGGCGCTGATATTTCTGCCATTCGTGCTGATCTTTCTTCTATAAAAGAACCAATTCGTAAAGACATTCACGTTGCTGCAAAAAAGGCAATTCGCAAAACTATTGGCTCAACCTCTACTGCGCGTGAACAGCTTATTACTTGGTTAAAGAATTCAAAAGCGGAAAATGATGCGCGTTATGGCTCTCATTTATATTCGGCATCAGAAAAAAGAGTCGCAAACATTTCAGGAAACCCGGTTGTGTATGGCGAACAAAAACAAGTGGATGGTCGCGAAATTTTAAGAGATAATTTTGATGCTATTCTTGCAAAATATCCTGAAGTAATAATTTTTGGTGAGGACTCCGGAAAAATTGGTGGTGTAAATCAAGGTTTAGAAGGTTTACAAGCAAAGTATGGTGAACATCGCGTGTTTGACACGGGTATTCGTGAAGCAACTATTATGGGACAAGCCATA
>CAYYUS010000644.1:0-2221 GCA_964474925.1 uncultured Akkermansia sp.
TCATTTGAATAGGATGACAACTTGAATAACAAGAAAAATAAGATCAAATATTTAGAACTTAGCTTCATTAATTCTCTATAATTATTTTATTAACGTAATTTTCAATTGAAATTTTCGAATTACTTACCATTGTTTGCATGGACTCACTGTTCTTTGTAGCAGTTTGAATATATTGTGCTAAATAAACATTATTAAACTTGCACCATTTTAGAAGGAATGTCCACCCATTAAAACTATTATAAGTAGATGTAATTCCTCGCAAAGCAATACTCTTGTTTAGATTATTTGTTACTGAAATAAAACTAGACGACTTAGTAACAAACTCTGTTGGTTGAGATAATACCACTAACGAATCTAAACCTTGGTTAAAAAAACCTTCGTTAAACGCTTCATTATACTCCGTTTCGTCATTCGTATTTGTGTAATTACTAATGTCCTGTTTACTGGAATTAAATGTTTGTTTTAATTGATTTATATGATTTGTAGAGTTTTCTGATCGAATTGAAACTAACGCTTCTTTAATTATATTCTTCATTTCCTCAGTAACTTCAATTACGTTTCCATCTGGCGGGAATATCAGCCAGGTAGTTCCGCTTTGATCTGTTACCTGGAAAGGAATATTTTTATCAGTCCATGGCACTGTTGTTGTACTTCCATTTGGGAATTTGATGATCACCTCTCCGAGATTGTTAACATAAACAGTATCAATATCCTTGTCAGAATAGTAGGTAGCTCCGTCACCATTTTCTGTACCCCAATTGGCTATCCACTTATTTATCCCCTTCGTCATCGCCTCAATTATTCCTTGTTGTTGGCGTTGTTCCGAATCAATATATATGTTCTTCCACTCTACTGCTACAGGCAAAGCGCCAAAAACTAAAGCATAACCTTTTCCTTTGTACCAGCCTGGCTGACCTGTTGTTTGAATTTGTGTGGCTACAACTTCAAATTGTCCGCTTTGAATTACTAAACCTACAACGGCTTTAGATGGTGGTAAAGGTTGTTGCGCTACATTAACAGGTTGTGTATTGTCGTTACAGCTATAAACAGGCGGACCAAGCGTTTTAAATATTTCAGTATTGCTCCATTCGCCAATGAGTGTTCCGGCTTCACCGCGAACTCTACATTCGTAAACGGTATTTGGTTCTAAATTCGGAATGCGTTCAATGCCCGTAGTGTTTGGAAAATTAAACCAGTAATTAGTGTTCTGCTTGCGAACCTGAAGCATATAATTACTATAAATACTTTGCTTGGTAAACGTACATTCACCATTTCTGTGATTAATAGCTCGCGCTGTTAAAGATAATCCAAGCGTATTGCCAAAAATATTTTTAATTGTTCCATTAGTAAATGTGCAGATCTGGCTATACCCATTATTCTTAAAAAGATCTCGCCCTGTAATATCCTTTGCTCTTACACGCCAAACATATTTCATGTATAAATTCAACGGTGGCTCGGCAATTCCGTAGTTTAAAAATGTTTGCTGCGTTGTTGTGCTAAAGATGGGTGCTGTACTTAAAACAACCTGATTTGGATTAGCATTGCTATCGGGTCTGCATTCGTAAAGAGCAAATTCGTACTCGGTATTAAATGCACTATTAGGACTAGCCATATTAACCGGTGTCCACTGAAATAAAATATTTTGCGGCGTTAACGGTGTAATTGCAGTTCCGCAAAAAGGCAAATTTAAATAAGGTGGATCGCTCAGCGTGAACCACGCTTGCGCACAAGCTTCATTACTTATTTGGATTGGATTTGTATTGTAATAATCATAAGCTTTAACGCAAATACTGTAATAGCCTTCGGTCAAGGCCATCCGTTGTTGGTACTGACTTTGATTGATGCCAACAAAATCCAAATTATTTGTATTTAAATACGGAGCAAGATCAGCACCACTTAATAATAATGGTTGCCCAGGCAAAAGTGTAATAGCAGGCGGATTGTAAAATGTTTTTGTGCTTATAGTAAAACCATTTCCTTTTATCTCAAATCTCAATTTAATATTGTACTGAGCTTGACTAAAATCGTTGAATTGTAAAATAACTTTTAGTTTTTCGGCGGTTGGATCGGCATAATCGGGTAAATAACCACTGTAAGGAGGAACTAACTGCGCACTTATTTGCACAGGATAGATCTGCGCCAATAAATGATCATTAGCGTGGCTTACAAAAATTATAAGCAGTAAAAAGAAATATTTTTTAAGAAGTTTCAGTGTTCAAAA
>CAYYUS010000645.1:0-2219 GCA_964474925.1 uncultured Akkermansia sp.
AGAAACCTCATTTTAAAATTTTTAAATCATCAATTATTTTCATATCTTTATAATTCAAATTTAAAGGCATGAAAAATCATTTACTCTGTTTATTATTTGTTTCAGCAATTGGAACTGCTCAAGTTTCTAAAAAGAAATATGGCTCGGATAGTAATATTCCGGCTAAAAAAACTTTCACGATAAAAAAATCGGCTACAGTTAATTTTAGCGAGCTTAAAGATGATTACGCTCCTAAATTAATGGTTAATGAATTGCCAAAACAAGGCTCGAAAAAAGTAGAACATTACAATTATCCGGAAAGAACTGCTCAGCGTTCGTCGGCTTCCGCCACTCTCTCGCCACTAGTTAAAGGACAAAGTTTTCAGTCAAATCCTTGGGATACAGCACGCCTAACGATAATGATATGGCTATTTCCGATTCCGGCTTTGTGATCTCAGTAGTAAATACAAATATTTATGTAAAAAATATTGCAACAGGTTCTGTTTCACCAAATAAATCACTTGCTGTTTTTACAGCGCCAACTAATAGTTTGCATCAAGAATTTGATCCTAAGGTTATATACGATCCTGATAAAGATCGCTTTGTTTTAGTTTGCCTTGTTGGATTTGTTGACACAACCAGCAAGATCATTGTGGGGTTTTCTCAAACAAATAATCCCGCGGGTGCGTGGAATTTATATACACTTCCCGGAGACCCTTTGAACGTAGGCTTATGGAGTGATTACCCAATGCTCTCTATGACAAAAAAAGAATTGTTTCTTACCGTTAATTATTTATATAACGACAGCACCTGGCAAGCTGGATTTGTTGAAACACTAGTTTGGCAAATGAAAAAAGACAGCGGTTATGTTGGACTTCCAATTGGTTCGACTTTGCATTCCAACATCAAATACAATAATAAGCCTATCCGCAATTTATGCCCAGTAAAAGGCGGAAGTCAACTGTATTCTCCAAATATGTATTTTGTTTCTAACAGAAATTTAGCAAATCAAAATGATACGGTTTTTCTTGTGAATCTAACTGACACCATTGGTGCGCCAACGCAAACACTTACGGTAAAATGCATGACGGCAAGTGTACCTTATTATTTTCCGCCTTCAGGACGACAAACCATAGCAAGTCAATCTTTGGCAACAAATGATTGTAGAAATCTTGGTGCGTTCTATGAAAACAATAAAATTCAATACGTACACAATACCATGAATCCAACAAACAGTTTGTGTACCGTATATTATGGTGTAATTGATAATCCCGCTGCTGCTTCTCCAATTGTAACGGGTTATTACATGCCTAATGATACAATGGATTTTGGTTATCCAAATATTTCGTATGCAGGAAACTCACCAAGCGATAATACATCTGTTATCTCATTTGATCACACATCAAATAAAGTGTTTACAGGAGTCTCTGCCATGAAAGCAAATGCTCTTGGAGATTGGTCGCCTGCTTTACGAATACAAAACGGAACTCAATACGTTGATCTTTTAACAAGTGGTCTTGAGCGCTGGGGCGATTACACCGGATCACAAAGGCGTTATAATATGCCGGGTGAAGTTTGGATGAGTGGTTATTTTGGAACCAACTGGAGTGGCTATAAAGCCCATGCAGGATGGGTGGCACAAATTGCAATTAATGGCACGCTCACTGCAATTAAAGAATCTGAACAAACAGGAGAGGCTAATGTTTTTCCAAACCCTGCGGTTGATAGATTTAGTGTAGAATTACATTTAACTAAACCTGAATATCTTAGTTTTGAGCTGTATGATTCGCAAGGAAAATTAGTTGCGGTGCTCTTAAGGGATTGGGTGAAGATATTAGAAAATGTATTTAGTTTCAGAACTACCGAGTTGCCAAAAGGTATTTACATTCTTAAAATAAACGGAAATTATAACACAGCTATTACTAAAAAGGTGATCGTAGAATAATTTGCGAACCAACATAAAACAAAAGATCCCGCCTAGTGCGGGATTTTTTTATGCTGTATTTTAATTCGAGACCTACTCTACCGTAACGCTCTTCGCTAAATTTCTTGGTTGATCAACGTTGCAACCGCGCATTACTGCAATGTGGTATGATAATAATTGCCAAGGTATAACCGCAATTAACGGCACCAAATTCTCATCCGTTTCAGGAATTTCAATAACGTGGTCGGCTGATTTTTTTACCTCTTCATCTCCCGCTGTTACGATGGCAATAATTTTTCCTTTACGCGCTTTAACC
>CAYYUS010000646.1:0-2216 GCA_964474925.1 uncultured Akkermansia sp.
CTTAGATAAACCTGATAAATCAACGTATATCGGTAAAGGAAAAGTAGAAGAGATTTCTGGTTATGTGAATGAGAATAAAATTGATGTGCTCATATTTGACGATGAGATCTCTCCTTCGCAGCAAAGAAATTTAGAAAAAGTTTTTGGTAAAAAAATATTGGATCGTACTACATTGATCCTCGAGATATTTGAACAACGCGCACAAACCGCACACGCAAAAACGCAAGTTCAATTAGCGCAATATCAATACATGTTGCCGCGCTTAACAGGTATGTGGACCCACTTAGAACGCCAACGTGGAGGCACCGGAACCCGTGGTGGAGCAGGTGAGAAGGAGATAGAAACAGACAGACGTATTGTTCGCGATAAAATTTCTTTATTAAAAGAACGCTTAAAGGAAATTGATAGGCAAATGGCCACGCAGCGTAAAAATCGTGGCGATCTTATTCGCGTAGCTTTAGTAGGATATACAAACGTTGGTAAAAGTACCATCATGAATATTTTAAGTAAGAGTGAAGTACTCGCCGAAAATAAATTATTCGCAACCTTAGATACAACGGTAAGAAAAGTAACCATCGATAATGTGTTCTTTTTGTTGAGTGATACAGTTGGATTCATCAGAAAATTGCCAACGCAGTTGGTAGAAAGTTTTAAAAGTACCCTGGATGAAGTGCGTGAAGCCGATCTTTTGGTCCATGTAGTAGATATCTCACATAAAAATTTTGAAGATCATTATAATGTGGTGAATCAAACGTTACATGATATAAAGGCCGGAGATAAACCTGTTTTGCTTGTGTTCAATAAGATCGACGCATTTAAATATAAACCAAAGGATGAGGATGATCTGACGCCAACAACGCGAGAGAATTTATCCTTGGAAGAGGTAAAAAGAACCTGGATGCGAAACTTGAACAACAATTGCATTTTCATAAGCGCCATCAATAAACAAAACATGGAAGAGTTACGCAGCACTTTATATAAAATGGTGAAAGAAATGCATATCAAACGCTACCCTTATAATAACTTTTTATATTAATGAATATTGAGTTTGTATACGCAGAAGCAAATGATCTCAAAAGAATTGTTGATACCTACAATTCAACTGTTGCTTCGCGTTTAGTTACTGCCGATCTGCAACCTGTTTCAATTGAAAGTAAACAAGAGTGGTTCAATTCGCACAATAAAACTAATCGTCCGCTTTGGATCGTAAAATACAATGGTAATTACGCAGGTTGGATGAGTTTTAATAGTTTTTATGGTCGTCCTGCTTATGATATTACTGCCGAAGTAAGTATTTATTTAGAAGAAAGTACCCGCGGAAAAGGTTTAGGAAATGTATGTTTACAAAAAGCAATTGATGAAGGTAAACCAAGAGGAATTAAGAACTTATTGGGTTTTATTTTTGGACATAACGAACCCAGCTTGAAATTATTCTATAAATTTAAGTTCGAGAAGTGGGCGCATTTTCCTAAGGTGGCCAATATGGATGGAGTGGAAAGAGACCTGATAATTTTAGGATTAAGAATTAACTAATGGCAAAGCACGAAATAAAAAAAGTAGATCTTTCATTTGAGGTATATCAAAGCGAAAGTGATCTGGAAGCGAACGACCAATTACTTTTAAATAAAGCAAAAGTGATTGCTAAGAGCGCACATGCACCGTATTCAAATTTTAAAGTGGGCGCTGCTTTACTATTAGAAAATGGCACAATTGTTACAGGAAATAATCAAGAGAACGCAGCTTACCCAAGCGGAACATGCGCCGAGAGAACGGCCGTTTTTTATGCATCAGCTCAATATCCAACAAGTAAAATTAAAGCGATAGCAGTAATTACAGATAACGCAAAGCAATTAGATCCGGTAACTCCGTGTGGATCTTGCCGACAAGCTTTAGCGGAGTATGAAATAAAATTCAGAGAGCCAATTCGTGTGATCATGGGTTCTGCTTCCGGAAAAGTTTTTGTGGCGAAAAGCGTTGAGAGTTTATTGCCCTTGATGTTCAATCAAGATCATTTGAAATAGGGTCTTTTCTTAACCACGAAGCACACGAAGTTTTTTCACGAAGCACACGAAGTGGAAAAACTTCTTTGTGAGCTTCGTAAAACATCGTGTTCTTCGTGGTTAATGCCTTTAAAAAAGCGAAGTTATAACTCCAATCCCCGGCTTATCATTTAAAATAACTTTCCCCGCAGAATACGTAATTCCTTGAAAAGGATC
>CAYYUS010000647.1:0-2208 GCA_964474925.1 uncultured Akkermansia sp.
TGCTTATATTCATATAGAATTAAAAGGATTTACATGACAGAATACAACGATAACAAGGGTTTGCAGCTAAGAACCCTTATTGAGGACGATACGGATTTTATTCCCCTATTAACACCCGACGACGAAGAGAGCTTTGAAGCTGAAAAAATGCCCGATACTCTGCCAATATTGCCGTTGCGTAATATGGTGCTATTTCCGGGTGTGGTTATACCAATTACCGTTGGTCGCGATAAATCCATCAATCTTATAAAAGAAGCTAACCAAGGCAATAAAATTATTGGCGTAGTAGCGCAAAAGAACGATCAGATCGAAGATCCTTCATTTGAAGATCTGCACACGGTTGGAACTGTAGCAAATATTGTAAAAGTTTTAAAAATGCCTGACGGGAACACAACCGTTATCATTCAAGGTAAAAAACGTTTTAAAGTAACTAACTTCATTCAAAGCGAACCTTACCATAAAGCTAATGTTGTTCCGTTTCACGATCCTAAACCTTTAAAAACAGATAAAGAATTTGAAGCGATCATTAGTAATATCAAAGAGGTGTCACATGCCATCGTAAAAAAATCGCCAAACATTCCAAGCGATGCCGGTTTTGCCATCAATAATATTGAAGGGCCAAACTTCCTGATCAATTTTGTGTCGTCGAACATGAACAGCACCACCGCTGAAAAACAATTGATGCTGGAAATAAGCGATCTTAAAACACGCGCATTAAAATTATTGGAATACCTCAACAAAGATCTTCAAATGTTGGAGTTGCGTAATCAGATCACCGATAAAACAAAACAGGATATTGATAAGCAACAACGCGAATATTTTTTGAATCAACAAATGAAAACCATCCAGGAAGAGTTGGGTGGAAATAATTTTGAGCAAGAAATTGTAGAATTAAAAGAGCGCGCCAAAAATAAAAAGTGGAGCAAGCAAGTGCAAGAAGTTTTTGAAAAGAATATCTCAAAACTTCAACGCATGAATCCAAATGCCGCTGAGTATGCCATTCAAACAAATTATGTAGAGTTATTGCTAGATCTTCCTTGGCAAGAGGAAGCAACGCCCGATAATTTTGATCTGAAACATGCGCAGACCGTTTTGGATGAAGATCACTTTGGATTAGATAAAGTAAAAGATCGCATTATAGAACATTTAGCGGTACTCAAATTAAAAAAGAATTTAAAAAGTCCCATCATTTGTTTGTATGGTCCTCCCGGAGTTGGAAAAACATCGTTAGGAAAAAGTATAGCCAAAGCTTTAGGAAGAAAATATGTGCGCATGAGTCTTGGCGGTTTAAAAGATGAAAGCGAGATCCGCGGACATCGTAAAACATATATTGGTGCCATGCCGGGACGAATTTTACAGAATTTGAAAAAAGTGCAATCATCTAATCCCGTTTTTATTTTAGACGAGATAGATAAAGTTGGAAATGATTTTCACGGCGACCCTTCCTCTGCCCTATTAGAGGTTTTGGATCCGGAACAAAATTCAACGTTCTACGATAATTTCCTGGAAATGGATTACGACTTGAGTAAAGTAATGTTCATTGCTACCTGCAACAATTTAAATAGCATTCAACCCGCTTTACGCGACCGTATGGAGATCATTGAAGTGAATGGTTATACCGTAGAAGAAAAAATTGAGATTGCTAAACAACATTTAATTCCAAAACAAACCGAAGAAACAGGTTTGAAAAAATCTCAATTCAAATTAAGCGATAAAGTTATCGAGTACATCATTGATAATTATACCGGAGAAAGCGGTGTGCGTGGATTAGAGAAAAAAATATCTAAGATCGCAAGATTCACAGCTGTAAGCATCGCAAAAAATGAAGCTTCGCCAAAAGTTGATGAAGGAAGCTTGAATAAAATTCTTGGTCCTGCTCATGTAAAAGATAAATACCAAGGCAATGATATTGCTGGTGTGGTTACAGGTTTAGCGTGGACACAAGTTGGCGGAGATATTTTATTTATTGAAACAAGTTTAAGCAAGTCGAAGAACGCAAAACTCACACTCACCGGAAATTTAGGTGATGTAATGAAAGAGAGTGCTACACTTGCTTTGGAATATATTAAAGCGCATCCTCATATTTTGGATGTGAAGCCCGAAATATTCGAGGAGTATTCAATTCACATCCATGTTCCTGAAGGCGCAACGCCAAAAGACGGACCAAGCGCCGGAATTGCGATGTTAACTTCACTCGCAAGTGCGTTC
>CAYYUS010000648.1:0-2203 GCA_964474925.1 uncultured Akkermansia sp.
GGTATATCCGAAGATGGAAAGGCATACAAGATAAAATTGATCCGTAATACCCCCGGTACCGAACCTAAAGTTTTCCTAATGGATCTTTCTAAAATTGATGGTTTGGCCGCTGGTAATACACAAGTTCAGGCCTACGACCTTATTTATGTTGAGCCACGTTACCGCCCAATAAGAACTTTATCTAATGAGGTTGCGCCTTTATTAACGCTCTTCACTACGTTTATAATTCTATACTCAATTGTAACAACCCGTTAATGTCGTATCACGTTGGTTTAAATAAAAATGATTTTGTAAAGGATGCAGAAGCAAAACTAAATTCTGCACTTGACTTTAGTTTGCTTATACACCTGGTAAGAAAGTTCAAATGGGTATTCATAGGTTTGTTCATAGTAAGCGGTTCGTTGGCATTTTTATATCTGAGGTATAGTCAGCCGGTTTATGAATCAAGGGTGTTATTGCAGATCAATGATAATAAAACCGATCAGGTTTTACGTTTAGAAGGCATTGGCGAGAGTGAGAATATTTTGGCAGAAGCCATTGAGCAGATCCACTCTAAAGTATTTTTAAAACGTATAGTAGAAAAACTCGACCTTAGCTTAACCTATTTTAGCGAAGGAACATTTAAAAACTTCGAGCTTTATCTTTCATCACCATTTCTTGCGCAGGTCAATCTTAAAGATCCTACATTGAAAGGTCAAAAAATTTATGTTGAGTTTAATGAGCAATTAAATGGAGGCGTTATAAAATATGGCACGACGTCAAAAAAGTTCAAAACAAATGAATGGTTACATACGACGGAATTCGATATCAATATTTTTCTAAATTCTAAGCTAAGTACCGAGGTTATTAAAAAGACAATTGCTAATAATAAGGCCTTATATATGCTCATTAGAGATGTGGACGCGGTAACTGCCGAGTTGCAAGGAAAGATCGAAGTAAAGGTGGTGAATGAATTAGCAAAAACCATTCTGATCAAAGTTAAAGACATCAATCCACAAAAAGTGACAGATGTAGTGAATAATTTGTCGGTAGAATTTTTGAGTTATGATGTAGAACGCAAAAGCGAGAGTTCGCTAAATATATTGAGTTTTATTGACAAACAATTAGGTTTGGTGTATGATGATCTTAGAGATACCGAAAAGGATCTGAAGGTCTTCAAACAAGACAAGAATATAGAGAATAATTCTCAAAAAATAAATTCAGACATCTTAAGAGCTTCGAGTATTGAAGAGCAGCTCCTCAAGGTAGAGATGGAAGAGAAGATCATTGATGAGGTTCAGGCAAATATCAATAAGAACAAGAACATTGATATTTACAATCTTATTTCTATCATCTCCGGTACCGATTACGAGAACATGGTGAAGGATGTGATCCAGAACATCCAAAAATTGCTTTCTTCAAAGGAGGATCTTTTGTATATGGTAACGCCAAACTCCGAGAACATCAAGCAAATAAATTACCAGCTCGAGATACAAAAGAAATTATTATTGGAAAGCTTAGACGCGGTAAAATTGCGTTATAAAACAAAATACAAAAGTTTACTCGAAAAATCTTCCGACTATAAGAGCAAATTGGGTTCTTCACCCGAAGATGATGTTGAGCTTTCTCGTTTGAATAGATTATACACCATCAATGAGAAGTATTATACCATGTTATTGGAAAAGAAAACGGAGTTCTCTATTTCTAAAGCAGGATATGTAACTAAGAATATAATCTTAGAAAAAGCCATTGGCGTAGGAGGAAAGGTCTTCCCAAGCTCAAGAGATACTATTATCATTACTTTTATTCTCACGGTCCTTATCATCTTTATCATTTTGATCATTGTATATTTCTCGCATAATAAGATCTATGCGATTCACGACGTAATGAAATTCGCTAATCAAGGCGTTTCTCTTATTGGCGTTGTACCAAAATACGAAAGTCAGATCCCCGTTTCGCAACTCATTGTAGATAAGAATCCGAAATCTATTATTTCGGAAGCATTCCGAACCATACGTACAAATCTCTCGTTCATTGATAATACTCCCGGAAGCAAACTAATTTCAATTAGCTCAACTATAAGCGGCGAGGGTAAAACATTCATTGCGATCAATATTGCAGGTATCTTTGCGTTTACCGGAAAAAAAGTGGTGCTAATAGATCTGGATATGCGGAAACCAAAGATCCATAAAGGTTTTGGAGTTAAGAACGAAGTGGGAATGAG
>CAYYUS010000649.1:0-2199 GCA_964474925.1 uncultured Akkermansia sp.
CGGGTCGTTCGTTACACGCACAAGAAATTGATTTCAATGATATCCGCACAACGCTTCAAGCATTGTACGCTATTTACGATAATTGTAATTCGCTTCATACAAATGCATACGACGAAGCTATCACAACTCCTACCGAAGGATCTGTGCGCCGTGCAATGGCTATTCAACTGATCATTAACCGCGAATTAGGTTTAGCAAAAAATGAGAACCCATTACAAGGTTCATTCATTATTGAAGAGTTAACTGACCTTGTTGAGGAAGCCGTATTAAAAGAATTTGATAGTATTAGCGAACGTGGCGGAGTTTTAGGTGCGATGGAAACCATGTATCAGCGTGGGAAGATCCAGGAAGAAAGTTTGTATTACGAAACATTAAAACATACTGGTGAGTACCCTATTATTGGTGTAAATACGTTTTTGAGTTCACAAGGGTCTCCAACAATCATACCTCAAGAAGTTATTCGTTCAACAACAGAAGAAAAAGAATTCCAGATAACTACAGTGCAAACTTTATGGAAGGCAAGTGGCGATAAAGGGCAACAAATGCTGAAAGATATTCAAGTGGTGGCTATTAAAAATGGCAATCTGTTCAATTCGCTCATGGAGGTGGTGAAGTATTGTAGCCTAGGCCAAATAACTAAGTCGTTATTTGAAGTGGGCGGACAATACAGGCGAAACATGTAATAGCTTTCCTATTATTATGTCCTTATTTTGTATGAACGGTGTTTGTATGAAAGATTTCTGTTGTTATATTTACTTATAAATTTAAAAAACCATATAATGAAAAAAGTATTATACGTAATATTAGGATTAGGGATCCTGTATTTGATCTTGTGTTTCGTTGGGCCTTCTCAAATAAGGGTAGAAAGGTCAATTGAAATTGATTCACCGGCTGATGTTATCAAAATGAAGCTAGCTGACTATAAATTTTTCCACGAAGCTTGGAGTCCTTGGACGGAGAAAGATCCTGGGATGAAAAAAACATATTCTGGCGATGCTGGCACTATAGGTCATAAACTGTCATGGGAAAGCGATAGTGCAGAAGTAGGAAAGGGATCCATGACATATAATTACACAAGTGGAGATACTGTAATGCATACGCTTTATTTTGATGGGCAGGGCGATGCCAAGATCTATCATCTTGTTAGCCCAGGTGCAAATGGATCTAAGGTTACTTGGGTAATGGATAATAAAATTCCTTTAATGGCAAGAGCTATGATGCTATTTATGAATATGGATAAAATGCTCGGTCCGGATTTTGAAAAAGGCTTAGGAAAGTTAAAGACCGCAATTGAAAGTATGCCAGCTGCCCAACCAACAGCAAATTATCAAGTAAAAGAAATGAACTGGGAAGCAAAAACATTTTATGGTATTAGAGGTAAAATGGAATTCATGAAGATGGCTGCATTTTTTGGAGAGAGCTATGGAAAAATTGGCCAGGCTATTGGAAAGGCAAAAGCTACTCCAATTGGAGCGCCAAAAGCAATTTATTTTTCGTTTGATGAGAAGACCATGGTTGGTGATCTGGCTGCGGTAATGGAATTTGCTAATGGTACAAAGCTAGCCGGACTTGAGAAATGGGAAACACCTGCAGGTAAAGTTCTATTGATCGAGTATTATGGTTCTTATGATAAATCAGGAAATGCGCATTATGCCATGGATGCTTATATGAAAGAAAAAGGATATACTCAAGGAACCGTGTTGGAAGAATATGTTACAGATCCTATGAGCGAAAAGGATACCGCAAAATGGTTGACCAATATTTTTTACATGGTAAAGTAAAACTAAAGTATTCTAAAACAAAAAATCCCTCACCGTTATTGTGAGGGATTTTTTTTTGATGAATAATTTAAATTATTTTACTTCTACACCAGTATCAGGAATCAACATGCCATCTACTAAAACTCTTCCGCAATGTTCGCAAACAATGATCTTTTTGTTTGTGCGAATATCTAACTGACGTTGAGGTGGGATCTTATTGAAACAACCGCCACACGCATCACGCTCTACAGCAACAACAGCTAAGCCATTACGTGTATTTGCACGAATACGCTTGTAAGCGTTCAATAAACGATCTTCGATCTCAGCAGAAGCAGTTTCGCTGTCAACGATCAATTGCTTTTCTTCTTTTTCAGTTTCAGAAATGATCTCATCCAACTCACTCTTCTTTACTTTAAGATCTTTTTTTCTTTCCTCAAAT
>CAYYUS010000650.1:0-2193 GCA_964474925.1 uncultured Akkermansia sp.
ATTGAAGCAGTATTATCAGGTACGTTAAATTTTGTATTTAATAATTATGACGGTACAAAACCTTTTGCTGATGTGGTAAGACAGGCGCAAATAGAAGGATACACAGAACCAGATCCACGCTTGGATTTAGGTGGCACCGACGTGATGCGTAAAATTATGATCTTAGCTAGAGAGTCTGGTAAAGTGATAGAGATGGAAGACATTGCCAATGAGTATTTTTTACCGATGTCTTGTTTTGAAGGGTCAGTAGAAGATTTTTATAAAGAAATGCTGGTGCAAGAAGCGCATTTTAAAAACTTGTACGATGCAGCGGCTGCCGCCAATTGTAAATTAAAATTTGTAGCATCTTACGAAAATGGAAAAGCCAAAGTTGGACTCCAACATATAGCACCTACATCTGATTTTTATCATTTATACGGTAAGGATAATTTGGTTTTATTTTATTCTGTGCGTTATCCCGAGCAACCTTTGGTTGTAAAAGGAGCTGGTGCAGGTGCAGAAGTGACTGCTTCTGGTGTATTTGCAGATTTAATTAGAACCGCGAGGGTATAAAAAATAAATTATGGATTTAGATAAAATAGTTCGTGTACATGCGCCAGCAACCGTTGCCAATATGGTTTGTGGATTTGATGTACTTGGTTTTGCGGTCGCAGCTCCTTACGATGAAATGCAGGCTAGGTTTACATCCACGCCAGGTGTTACCATTGTAAATAAAGATCATTATAATTTACCCACCAACCCAGCACAAAATGTTGCAGGCGCTGCACTTTTAGCCATGTTGGAAGAATGTGAACCCGAAATCGGAATCGAACTTACCATTAAAAAAAATATTAAACCTGGTAGCGGTGTAGGTTCTAGTGCTGCTAGTGCGGCTGGAGCTGTTGTTGTTGCAAATATCTTATTGGGTCATCGATTTAATAAAGTGGACCTTGTACGCTTTGCCATGAATGGTGAAAAATTGGCTTCATGTGTAAAACACGCCGATAATATTGTGCCTTGTATATATGGAGGCGTAACACTGATCCGTTCTATTTTTCCTTTAGATATTATTGCATTAACGCCGCCAGATTTATATATAACCATTGTGCACCCTCAAATTGAAGTGCGTACTTCTGATGCTCGAAGTATTTTAAAGCAGCAGATATATTTAAAAGATGCCATTAAGCAATTTGGGAATGTAGCAGGCCTTGTTGCAGGACTTTTACAAAAAGATTATGCTTTAATTGGTCGTTCATTAGAAGATGTTTTGGTAGAGCCTGTTCGTAGTATTTTAATCCCTGGATTTGATGCGATTAAGTTTGAAAGCCTTGCTGCTGGTGCACTTGGTGGTGGTATTTCAGGATCTGGACCATCTATTTTTATGCTTAGTGAATCTGAAACAACGGCTCTTGCCGTGGAGCAGGCCATGAAAAAAGTATGTAATAATTTATCGCTTACGCATCATACGTATGTAACCAATATTAATAACACTGGAATCAGAGAAGTAGATTCTTTATCTTTTTAGTATGCAGTATTTTAGTTTAGCAAAAAATGCCCCTGCTGTCAATTTTAAAACGGCTACCATATTAGGTCAAGCACCTGATAAAGGATTATATTTTCCTGAAACGCTTCCTGTTTTATCACCAGCATTTATAAAAAGTCTTTCAACAATTTCAAAAAATGAAATGGCTTTTAAAGTTATGAAACCTTATGTGGGGGATGTTATTCCGGATAGTGTATTGCAAACGATTGTACATGAAACCCTTGATTTTGATATTCCACTTGTACCCATTCAATCAAATATTGCTTCTTTAGAATTATTTCATGGGCCCACACTTGCGTTTAAAGATGTTGGCGCCCGTTTTATGAGTAGATGTTTAGGATATTTCTCTAAAACTTTAGATGCTACAATAACTGTATTAGTTGCCACTTCGGGAGATACAGGCGGGGCCGTTGCAAATGGATTTTTAGGCGTGCCTGGTGTGGAAGTTGTAATATTATATCCATCTGGTAAGGTAAGTCCAGTACAAGAATTGCAACTTACTACTTGTGGTAGTAATATTACGGCACTTGAAATAGACGGAAGTTTTGATGATTGCCAGGCCATTGTAAAGGCAGCATTTATGGACCCAGATTTAAAGCAAAAATTATTTTTGACTTCTGCTAATTCTATTAATGTTGCAAGGTGGCTTCCACAACAACTGTATTATTTTA
>CAYYUS010000651.1:0-2188 GCA_964474925.1 uncultured Akkermansia sp.
TACTTGAAAAATAAGAAACCTCACGCTTCTATCGAAGTTAAAGATATTCATGAAGCACAATCTGAGCACAAAGAAGAAGGCGGCGCTCCAATGGCTATTTGGTTAGGGTTATTAATAGATGGTATTCCTGAAAGTTTTGTTATTGGTGCAGGTTTTCTGGCATTATTATCTGCAAAATTGAGCTCTGGTATTGAACCTGGCTTTGGCGATGTTTTACCTTATACGTTAATAGCCGGGCTTTTTCTTTCTAATTTTCCTGAAGCATTATCGGCAAGTATGGGTATGAAAAAATCCGGTATGTCTACCGGAAAAATAATGTTGATGTGGATGTCGCTGGTTTTAATAATTGCCATTGGTTCTTTAGTGGGATATTATATTGGCTCTTCAATTCCACATGTTATCGAAATTGGTATTGAAGGTTTGGCTGCGGGAGCTATGCTAACTATGATCGCGCAAACTATGTTGCCGGAAGCTGTGCACTTGGGAGGTTCAAAAGTAGTTGGTTTAAGTACACTTGTTGGCTATTTAAGTGCGGTTGCTTTTAAATTATTGGAGTAATTGGCGTTTCTGTTTTTCTCTGTGACCTCTGTGAAAAACTCTGAGTGGTGCGAAGCACCTTTGTGGTTTCTGCCTCTATTTCACAAGAACCTCAAACTTCACCGTAGAAGTCTCTCCTTCATTATCCGTAATTACCAAAACATGCTTTCCAACCGCAGGTAAAAGCGAGAGCTGATGAAATTTTTCGGTTGTGCCCATATAATTTCCATCCATATGCCAAAAGAGGGTGGCATTTGAATTTTTATGTGTGGCTTTAAATATGCAGGTCTTTTGTTTTCCGCTTTCGCCTACAGGAATATAAACTTTAGACCCCTCGCGCGGATAAATAATGTCGAGCTGACGGAAATTTAATTCGTTTTGACAAGCTTCTAAATAGGAAGGAACACTTTGGTAAAATAAATTTCGTTGTTTAAAGAAATATTCTTGCGCCGGCGAAGCAATGAACCAAGGAACATGTTTCATTTTATCTACAGGATAGCAATTACTATTTACGCGGTAAACTCCGGTTTCATCTAAATGAATGAGTTTATGAAAAGGACATTGTTTTGTTTTTTCTGATCCGCTTGGGCAATCTTGTTCAATTTTATCGGGACAAATTTCGGAAGCTTTGTACCCACTTTGTTTACATACAACTTGTTTGACAATATCTTTAGTTGGCTTTGCAAAGAATTTTTTCTGAGAAAGAATATTAAAGATATTGAACATGATAGGCGCAGCCGCTGAAGTTCCGGTTAAATTTGGTCTTCCTTCGCCATCAGCATTTCCAACCCAAACGGCCACGGTGTATTTTGAATCTAATCCCACAGCCCAGGCATCTCTGAAACCGAAGCTGGTGCCGGTTTTCCAGGCTATTCGATTTTTTGATAAAAATTGCATCCAGCCAACATAATCTTGTGGTCGCATTAATTCCGTCATCGCATCAAACGTGAACCAAATGCTGGATGCTTTTAAAACATCGCTTTTTAAATTTTGTTTTGTTTCTGCCTTTTCAGTTTCCAAATAACTCAAAGGGAAATAACTATTCATAGCATACTTACCGCTTGAATTATTGTAATGCATCAATGCTCTTCCCATAGAAGAGTAGGCGGAAGCGATCTCGTGCAAATTGGCCTCACCACCTCCAAGAATTAATGATAAACCATAATGTGTGGTTGGTTTTGTAAATGTTTTAAAACCTAATTGCTTTAAGTGGTAATGAAATTTTGCAGGACCAAGATCTTGCAACATTTTTATAGCAGGAATATTTAAGGAGCGCGCAATAGCTTCGTTGGCAGGTACAAGTCCATCGTAGGTTAAATTAACATTCTTTGGTCCGTACGAGCCAATTTGAGTTGGGATATCTTCAATTAAACTCTTTGGTAAAATTTTATTTTCGTTTAGCAAAAACGCATATAAAAAAGGCTTTAATATACTTCCTGTACTTCTGGGAGAATGAATGATATCTACATAATTTTGAAATTCATTTTTTGGATTAGAACTATTACCAACGTAAGCAATTATTCTTCCTGTTTCGGTTTCGGCAACTAAAGCGCAAGCGTTATGAATATCATTAGCGCTTAAACTTTGAACGTGTTTATTGATAATGGTATTTACCTGGGTTTGCAGGCTTTTACGAATACTGGAATGATAG
>CAYYUS010000652.1:0-2177 GCA_964474925.1 uncultured Akkermansia sp.
AGCACATATCTATCCTGATTTCTTTACCGGTGGAATTGCCGATTTTAGCGAGTACAATGACGGGTTACGTGGCGGAAAAGTAAAAGTTCGCGCGCGTATTAAAGAATTGAATTCAAAAACATTGGTGATCACCGAAATTCCTTTTGGTACAACTACCAGTTCGTTGATCGATTCAATTTTAGCTGCTAATGAAAAAGGAAAGATCAAGATAAAAAAAGTGGAAGATAATACGTCGGAAGATGTAGAGATCCAGATCCATTTACAACCGGGAATTAGTACTGATAAAACGATCGACGCTCTTTTTGCATTTACAAATTGCGAAATGAGTATTTCTCCAAATGCTTGCGTAATTGAAGATCAAAAGCCAAAATTTATTGGTGTAAGTGAGATGCTTAAAATATCTACTCACAAAACACTAGAGCTTTTAAAGCGTGAGTTAGAAATTGAATTAAAAGAATTACAAGAAAAATGGCACTTCGCATCTTTAGAGAAACTATTCATTAAAGATGAAATGTATATTGATTTTAAGAAGTACGCTAATAAAGAAACTTTATATACGTATTTATACGATCGATTTAAACCACATAAGCGTAAGTTCCTTCGTGAAGTAACCGATGAGGATCTTCACCGTTTAACGCAAATTCCAATGATCCGTATCACGCGTTTTGATAGTATCAAAGCAGATGAGTTCATGAAGGATCTGGAAGCGAAGATCGAGAATGTAAAATATAGCTTAGCTAATTTAACAGAGTACGCCATTGAGTATTTTAAAACTCTTAAAACCAAATATGGCAAAGGACGTGAGCGCAGAACAGAAAGCAAGCAGTTAGAGACCATTGAAAAATCGGAAGTGATCATGGCTACCGAAAAACTTTACGTTAATCGCGAAGAAGGATTTGTGGGAACCGGATTACGTAAAGATGAATTTGTGACCGATTGCAGTGTAATGGACGAGATCATTGCCTTTAGTAAAGATGGTAAAATGAAAGTGTTCAAGGTATCTGAAAAGGTATTTATTGGAAAAGATATTTTGCACGTAGCCATTTTTAAAAGAAACGACGAGAAGACCACGTATAATATGATCTATCGCGATGGACCAAAAGGTATTGTGTTCATGAAGCGATTTAATGTGGTGGGAGTAACGCTTAATAAAGAGTACGATCTTACAAGAGGAAATAAAGATAGTACGGTGTTTTGGTTCAGTGCCAATCCAAATAGCGAAACAGATAAAGTAACTGTGATATTAAGAGCGGTTACAGGTGTTCGCAAGCTGGAACTGGATGTTGACTTTGCAGAATTACCCGTAAAAGCAAGAACGGCCGCCGGAAATATTGTAACAAAATACACCGTAAATAAAGCTGTTTTAAAAGAAAAAGGTGTAGCAATTGTTGGTGCCGAAGATATTTGGTTTGACGAAACAACACACCGTTTAAATAAAGAAGAGCGCGGAACTTACCTTGGTAAATTTGCGGGCGATGATAAGATCATGACGATCACCAGCAAGGGTGTTTACAAATTGTATAGCTACGATCTGGTGAACCATTTTGATGAGGATATCATTATCATCGAAAAATATTATTACACGCAGTTGCTTTCGTGTATTTATTATGATGGAGAAAGCAAGTCGTATTTCACAAAACGTTTTTTGCCTGAACCAATCACAAATAAAACATTTATCATTACCGAACACGAAGATTCTAATGTGGAATTGATCACCAATCAGATAAATCCTGTTGTTGAGATCAAATTCAACAAAGAAAAAGGTAAAACTATTCCTGATGAAATTATCAAGTTAACTGAATTCTCGCCTGAGGTGAATATGAAAGCCAAAGGAAAGAAACTCACTTCTTATAAAGTAAAAGAGATCAATTTACGCGAGCCCGAGGAGATCAAGAACGCTAAAAAGTTTTTGTCAAAAAAAGGGGGCGACGATGAGAAAACAGGCCTTTCTCCAATGGAATTACATCGTCGCGCTACTGAAAAATTAAAAGGCGGAAAAGATTTTTTTGATGGTGATGGGCAGATAACGTTTGAGTTTTAATGCCTAATTTATTTCTCGCAGATCTTCGCAGATCAGCGTGATCAGCGGAAGATTTTTAATTCGCCATTACTTTTCCATTCTTTATTATGTAATCAAACCCATTGATGTTGAATTTTTTTCCGGAGGTTTGATTGAT
>CAYYUS010000653.1:0-2166 GCA_964474925.1 uncultured Akkermansia sp.
CTCGGTGAGTGCTTTGTTATCATTGGACTTGGTATTCTCGGGCAATTGACGGCACAATTTCTAAAATTAAATGGATGTCGTGCGATTGGTATTGATTTAGACGAAGACCGGATCAATACAGCTCTGAATAATGGAATGGATTTCGGTATTAAACCGGATGAAAGATTTGATATTGAACAAGTCGCTCGATTGACTAATGGTTTGGGTGCTGATGGAGTAATTATTACGGCGGCAACTCCATCCGAAAAAATAGTCTCAACTGCATTTAAAATGTGCCGCAAGAAGGGCAGGGTAGTATTGGTAGGTGATGTGGGCTTAAATCTTAACAGGCAGGATTTCTATCAAAAGGAAATCGACTTTTTAATCTCGACCTCTTATGGGCCAGGTCGTTATGATAGAACTTATGAAGAGGCAGGGCTCGATTACCCTGCGGCGTATGTCCGCTGGACGGAGAACCGGAATATGGTTGAGTATATCAAATTGTTGGGAGAGTCAAAAATCAGCGTGCTCCCGCTTGTTTCTTCAAGATATGATATTGGAGAGGTAAGCCAGGCTTATACATCAATTAAAGACAGTATCAAGAAACCGTTGATGGTATTGTTGGATTATCCTAATAATACAGTTAAGAAATCAGAGTTGGTAATGTTAACGCCTAAGGCCTCGAAAAATGAAGGTAAGGTAAATATCGCAGTTATAGGGGCAGGAGGTTTTGCACGGGCTACTCATCTTCCTAATATTTCCTTACTATCAAAAGATTTCGAATTAAAAGCTGTAGTTAATCGTACAGGGCATTTATCTGTTGGTATTGGAAAGCAGTTTGGAGCAAGATTCGCAACTACAAACTATAATGAAATTCTAGCTGACCCTAGTATAGACGCTGTATTGATATGTACACGTCATGATCAGCATACATCTATGGTTCTAAGTGCTTTAAAAGCAGGTAAGCACGTATTAGTAGAGAAACCCCTGAGTTTATCTCTAGAAGAATTGGAGGAAATTAATAATTATATTTCTTCTATGAAAGAGTCTAATGTACCGATACTTTTAACCGGATTTAACAGAAGATTTTCGCCTCATGCTATCAATATTCGAAAGGTTTTAGAAAATAGAATAGCTCCATTAATTATTAATTACAGGATGAATGCCGGCTTTATTTCAAAAGATCATTGGGTTCATGGAAGCGAAGGCGGTGGCAGGAATATTGGAGAGGCATGCCATATTTACGATCTCTTTACCTTCCTTACCGATAGTAAGGTTAACCAGACCCAGTCAATATCCATTAAACCTGCCTCAGATTATTATGGTAGAAACGATAACTTTGTAACTAACTTTTCGTTTGATGATGGCTCACTCTGTACCCTGACCTACACTGCTCTGGGTTCGAAAGAATTCCCGAAAGAGATGGCTGAAATTTACACTGACGGAAAGATTATTCAGCTTGAAGATTATTTTAATCTAAAATATTCAGGTTCGAATCATAAGGGCATCACCAGCAAGAACCAGGATAAGGGTCATTTAAACGAACTTAAAGAATTTGCGAATGGTATTAAGCAAGGTAAATGGCCAATTCCGTGGTGGCAGCAATATCAGGCGATGAAGATGGCTTTTGATGTAGAAGAACAAATCTCAAAATAGCGTTTATTACTTGAGCGATAAGATATTGAAACAAGCTTCTGGGTTTCGGGCATCTGACTTGATAGTATACGTTGTGCCTTTTTTTTTATTTAGTCCGATGATAATGCTCGGAAATTTCGGCTTTTCTATCGCCGAAATTATTACTATTTTGTATGGTCCGATATTCGTAATGGCCTACAAGAGAAGTATCAAACTTCCAATTGTATTAATTGTTTTCATAGTATTATCAATCATCGGAAGAGTTGGGGCTTTTGTAAATTCAATGGATTATAATATTCCATTGAACTATACCAAGCTAGTATTTCTTTTTATAATTTTTATACAAGTCATTTCTTATATAATTGGTAGATACACAAGTCTCAGTATATAGAAAATAGTATTGAGTAAAGGGACTAAGATAATTTTACTGATAGTTGTTGTAATAGCCTTAACATATGTTGTTTTGGATTTTCAGCAGCTAAGCTTTTTATTAAGCCGATTTTTTCAGGCAAATATGGACCCCAACAGATTTTCCTCACCTAGATATCAGTG
>CAYYUS010000654.1:0-2166 GCA_964474925.1 uncultured Akkermansia sp.
GGGATCTTTGTGCATTTGATCTTCATATTCTTGCTCTGTCATGTTTAATTAGTTAAGATCACTCTTTACTTTTTAATAATTTCTCCAAAGCATACATCTCATCCCTTAGCCTTGCAGCTTCCATAAAATCCATTTCTTTGGAAGCTTTTACCATGGCGCTTTTTATTTTTCCTATTTGTTTTTTCAATTCATCAGCACTCATGTATTGTACAACCGGATCGGCTGCTACCGAAATATCATCTTTTTCTATATACGCTTTAACTAATTTTCCATCTACCGTAACTTCAACGCCACCCATCACCGGCGTCATTAATGCTTTTTTACCTGCTTGTTTTGGAGTGATCTCGTGCTTAAAGTTGTACTCAATTTGTTTGTGGCGCCTGCGCAACGTTTCTTCCATGGTAATTTGCATACTATCCGTTACTCGGTCAGCATACATAATTACACGTCCGTTAATATTCCGCGCAGCACGACCAACGGTTTGCACCAAACTTCTTACGTTACGTAAAAATCCTTCTTTGTCGGCATCTAAAATTGCCACTAATGAAACTTCCGGTAGATCTAATCCTTCTCTCAATAAATTTATCCCAACTAATACATCAAACATTCCTACACGTAATTGTCTTAATATTTCAATGCGTTCCAGCGTGTCTACTTCCGAATGTATATAACGGCAACGGATATTCATTTTAATTAAATATTTCGTTAACTCCTCAGCCATACGTTTGGTTAATGTTGTTACCAAAACGCGTTCATCGTTCTCAACTACTTTATTTATTTCGCCAATTAAGTCGTCTACTTGGTTGGTGCAAGGCCTCACTTCAATTAAAGGATCCAAAACTCCGGTCGGGCGTATCAATTGTTCCACCACAATCCCTTCTGCTTCTTGCAATTCATATTCTGCAGGTGTTGCGCTTACGTAGATCACTTGTTTCTTGAGTGCGGCAAATTCTTCAAACTTCAAAGGACGGTTATCCATCGCCGAAGGCAAACGGAATCCATATTCTACTAAATTCAATTTACGACTAAAATCTCCTCCGTACATGGCTTTGATTTGCGGAACGGTAACGTGGCTTTCATCGATCACCATCATAAAATCTTCCGGAAAATAATCTAGTAAACAAAAGGGACGAGTACCCGGCAAACGTCCGTCCATATAACGCGAATAATTCTCAACGCCACTGCAATAACCTAACTCGCGCAGCATTTCTAGATCGTAATTCACGCGCTCTTCAATTCGTTTTGCTTCTAATGTTTTTCCTTGCGAATTAAAATGTTCCACTTGCTTGTGCATGTCTTGTTCAATTTGAAACATGGCAGATTGCAAAGTATCCGGCGCTGTCACAAATAAATTAGCAGGGAAAATGGAGAAATGCGTAAATTTATTTATTACAAAATTATTCGCCGAATCAAATGTTTCAATGGATTCGATCTCATCTCCAAAAAATGAAATTCGCAAACTATGATCAGCGTAAGGTAAATTAATATCAACGGTATCTCCCTTTACGCGAAATGTGCCGCGCTGAAATTCGGCTGTTGTTCGCGAATATAAAGAGCTTACCAATTGATGTAGGAATTTATTTCTCGAAACATTCTGCCCAACTTCAATGTGATGAATGTTCTTTTTAAAATCAGTTGGATTTCCAATACCGTAAATACAACTCACCGAACTTACTACAATTACATCTCTTCTTCCAGAGAGTAGGGAAGAGGTAGCGCTCAAACGTAATTTTTCAATTTCTTCGTTAATGGCAAGATCTTTTTCGATATAGGTACCTGTAGTTGGTAAATACGCTTCAGGTTGGTAATAATCGTAGTAGCTTACAAAATATTCTACTGCGTTATTTGGAAAAAATTGTTTGAATTCACTGTACAATTGCGCGGCTAAGGTTTTGTTATGACTTAAAATCAACGTTGGTTTATCTACGTTCTTAATAACGTTTGAAACTGTAAATGTTTTTCCTGATCCTGTAACTCCAAGTAATACCTGGTTTGCCGATCCTGATAAAATCCCCGCAGTTAATTGTTTGATCGCTTCCGGTTGATCGCCTGTTGGTTGAAATTCAGAGATAAGTTCAAAGTTCATTTTATAAAGTTAGGTGTTTTTATAGTGAATGCTTGCTACAGAATATAGCTTTTCAATTTTTTGATAAATATTTGGGCGCC
>CAYYUS010000655.1:0-2162 GCA_964474925.1 uncultured Akkermansia sp.
CACATACACCTAAAGACATTGAGAAGATCCTTGAATTACGTTTTAAGATCTTGCGAGAACCATGGGGACAATCGAAGGAATCGTCGAGCGATGGACATGAAGATACTTCACAGAATGCTTTTGTTGAAGATGATAAAGGAAATGTAGTTGCGTGCGGCCGTTTGCAAACAAATGATGCAAATACCGGACAAATTCGTTACATGGCCGTGGCAAACGGAATGCAAGGAAAAGGATTAGGTAAATTAGTTTTAAAGGCTCTTGAAGAAAAAGCAAAAGAACTTGGGCTAAAAAAAATTGAATTACAAGCGCGCGAAAATGCTTTGGAGTTTTACAAAGCCAATCATTACATCTTAAAAGAAAAAACGCATTTGCTATTTGGTGTTGTTCAACATTATTTAATGGAGAAAGAGTTTTGATCTCTTACTTCACATCCAATAAATGAATATTAAACACTAAAACCGAATTGGGAGGAATACCAGAAGTTCCGCTAGGACCATAGCCTAAAGCTGAGGGGATAATTAATATTCCCTTTCCACCCTTCTTAAAATACGGAATTCCTTCTTGCCAACCTTTAATTACCGAACTAAGGTCGAATGAAATACCCGCAGAAGTGCTTTGATCAAATGTACTTCCGTCGGTAAAATAGCCGGAGTAAACAACCGTTACATTGGAACTTATAGAAGGATTTACGCCTGTTCCTTGCGTACTCATTACATAATATAATCCCGAGCCGGCTGCGGTTGCGTTTAATTTATTATCGCTAATATACTTTTGAATGATCTCCTCATCCTCCTTAGCTTGTTTTTTAGCCTTGCGTTTACTGCAAGAGCTAAACGAAACAACTAAAGCAATTAATAAAACGTATCTGATCATATTAATAACCAAATATCTCTTTTAACGTAAGTATCTTTACCGGACCGTACTTTTCAAGAACCTTCATGTCGAGGTTGTCCTTTTTTCCGATCACAAGTACGGTAGTGTTCTTTCCTTTTACATTATCCGCATGAAACTTTTTAACGTCCTCGTATTTAAACAAATTCACTTTCTCATACACATCTTTACGAATATCATTTGTTAAACCCATTTGTTGCGCATCGAGGTAATTAAATAATATATCCGCTTTGTTGATGCGCTGCGAACGGATCTCTTGTAATAGATTTTCCTTTGATGCCGAAAAAGAAGCTTCCGACTTAGGGATCTCCGTTAAAAGATCTGTCATACCTTTCATTGCTTCCGGCAGTTTATCTACTTGCGAACCAATATAAGAAACATTATAAAATTGTTTGTAAGGTTTGTTTGGTTGAACGTATCGCGAATACACCGAGTAAGCGAGTGCTTTTGATTCTCTTAGGTCTTGGAACACTACTCCACTCATACCATCACCAAAATACGTATTATACAATTGCAAAAGTGGTATCATTCCCTTGTTGTAAACTCCGCCTTGATTCAACATAATTATCTCGGCTTGTTTCATATCATAATCCACCACAAAAACTTCGTTGGTAATGGTTCTGAATTCAAATTTTTGCGACGCAGGAACGGGCTTGTAGCCACCTGCCAGTGCAACGTGAACCGCATTCAAACTTTTTGTTACTTCCGTTAATTCTGCAGGACCATAATACAATACTTTATGGTCGAACATACTCATTCCTTTAATTTTATTCTTAATGTCTTCAGCAGTTAATTTATCTAGGTCCTCATTACTTAGTTGATTTGTAAAAGGATTCATGGCACCAAAACGCGCGTAACTCACCAAACCACGATTCAAGATCATGCCTTTTTGTTGTTTAGCATCTTCTCTTTCCTTCTTGATGTCTTCGATCATGTTCTTTAGTGTCTCAGTTTCAACCGTAGGATTTGCCAAAACTTTTTCGAATAATTTAAGTGATGCTTCAAAATTATCACTCAAACCATTTAAGCTGATCCAAGTATCTTCATTATCACTGAACACATTGAACGAACATCCTAACTTATATAGTTCCTGTTTGATCTGCGCAGGCGTCATGTCTGCCGTTCCAACATAATCAATGTATTTCACGGCAATATTGGCGATCTTGTCGTTATTATTTCCCATGTCGAATTTATAATACAATTCAAACACTTTGTTCTCGGTGTTCTTATTATAGATCACAGGGATATTTGAAGCAAGCGTACCTTTTTTA
>CAYYUS010000656.1:0-2151 GCA_964474925.1 uncultured Akkermansia sp.
TCCTTTTTTGATAATGTGAAAAAGCAAGTCTCTTGCTCTAAATAACTGAGCTTTGATGGTTCCTATAGGTAAATTCAATTTTTCCGAGATCTCTTCGTGACTCAATTCCTGAAAATAAAATAACTCTACCAACTCTTTATACTTTGGTTTTAATTTATCAATTACCGCGCGCACCATTTCTACTTTTTGTTTTTTAATGTAGAATTCTTCAGGATTTAAATGCGTACTTCTTACCAAATTACTGGCATCATAATCAGAATTCTCGTTCCGAGTATCCATGCTGATGGTGTTGTTAAGTTTTTTCTTGCGCAAAAAATCAATGGCATTATTACTGGCTATTTTAAACAACCAGGTACTAAACGCGTAATTTGGAGTGTATTGATCTAGTTTTTTAAAGGCTCGACCAAATGCTTCAATGGTTAAATCGTCGGCATCGTCCTTATTGTTCACCATTTTGAGCATCATATAATAAACGCTCTCACGGTATCGCTGTAAAAGTTCGGCGTACGCCTTTTGATCGCCTTTTGATAAGGCAAGTTGAACCAACTTAAAATCGTAAACCCCTTTTGTGGTTAAATTATTTAGATTATCGTTTAGTTCGTCCACGTATTAGGCTTATAAAATGCTTTTGCCAAGTGAAAGATAGGATAAATGAACAAAAGAAACAACTCGTAAATGAAGCTCATGGCCCAAAGATCGGGTTCATTTAGCTTAATGGCGGCTTTTCTTATGACCAACCACTGGAAGATAACCTTTAAAAGCAAAAGTCCGGCCGCCAAAATTGCCGTATTGATTGAGAAGAATAATGGCAATAAACTTAACCAAAAAAGGTATTGCGAAAAGTAATTAAAGCCAATTTTGGCCTTAGTGCTTGCGCTGTAAAACGGCGAGGTAGTAAGGTGGCGGGCCTTTTGGAGCTTCCATCCCCTAAAATCTGTTTTTGCTTTTGAATAGGTAAAAGCCGTTTGTTGAATACAGGCATTTACGTTGGTTTGGTTAGCCACTTGATTCACAAAAAGATCATCGTCGCCCGAGTTTATATGGTAATGACTCGAAAATCCTTTATTTCTGTAAAATAGATCCTTTTTATAACCCAAATTTCGGCCAACTCCCATATAAGCCTTGCCCTTTAGGGCGCTCGAGAGATATTGAACAGCTATCATAAAGGTGTCGAAGCGTATGAGTTTATTCAAAAAGGTGTCTTGTTTTTCGTAAGCGCCGTATCCTAAAACCACTTCGCGCTCTTTAGTAAAGCCTCGGGCCATTTCCTTAAGCCATTGATCGCTGCTTGGATAACAATCGGCATCCATAAACACCATGTTCTCGTATTGAGCCGCTTTTATTCCTACCAATACCGCAAATTTTTTGCCGTGTTTGTAATAACCATCTTCTTTAATAGTTACTTTTTTAAGATTGGGGAAGATCTGCACAAACTCATCGATCACATTTTCGGTATTATCAAAGCTACAATCATTCACTACGATCACTTCGAAGTTTGGATAATCTTGCTGTAATACTTTTGGTAAGAATTCGGTAAGGTTCTCATCTTCATTTTTTGCACAAATAATAACACTCACCGGCTCCAAATTTGAATTTGTAGCAAGGTGTGAGCTCTTAAAAAAAGCGAGGGTCCAGTAATTTAAAATATAGTTGATAATGATCAAAACAAAACCAATTACGGCAATGAGCGATGCAACCTGCAACCAGGGTTCTGTTATTAACTCTGAAATAAGCATAATTCACAAAGTTAGAGAGAGCGCTCCCTGCAATTAAGGTTATATTTGCTTTTATTAAACAAAGTAATTAACAATGCACCACTTCACTAGAGCCGTTATTTTTGACATGGATGGCGTGATCATTGACAGCGAACCTTTGTGGCGCCGAGCAATGATGAAAGGATTTGCCGATTTTGGTGTGAGTTTTAGCGAAGACGATTGCCGAAAAACAACAGGCATGAGGCTTAATGAGGTGATACATTACTGGGCTAAATTGTTTCCTGAGAAATTAACTGATGAGCATGCGGTAAATGTTGGAATTATTAATTCGTTGATAGAACTCATTAACGCCGAAGGAAAAGAAATGCCGGGTTTGAGAGAGGTGCTTGAAGTTTTAAAGAGCCATCATTTAAAAATAGGACTTTGCACTTCTTCC
>CAYYUS010000657.1:0-2149 GCA_964474925.1 uncultured Akkermansia sp.
ATTCCTGTAATAACATCTCCCGCTTGAATACCCGCAGCTTCGGCACTTCCTCCGGCAACTAAATTTGCAACGTACGCACCTTTTAATTGTTTTACATTATTTTCTTTTGCAAACTTGGCATTAATATCAACTATTGAAACACCAATATAAGCGCGTTGCACTGTTCCAAATTCAACAAGATCTCCCACCACTTTTTTTACAATATTCACAGGAATAGCAAACGAATATCCTTGGTAAGAGCCGTTGTTTGAAACAATGGCGGTATTAATTCCTACCAGTTCGCCATTCGTATTTACCAAAGCTCCACCGCTATTACCGGGATTTACCACCGCATCCGTTTGTAAAAATGATTCCACCGGATTTTTTCTTCCGTCGATGATCTTGTTACGTCCTTTTGCGCTAATGATCCCTGCAGTAACTGTACTTTCTAAATTAAACGGATTGCCAACAGCCAAAACCCACTCGCCCACTTTTACTTGATCACTATTTCCATAGCTCAAAAAAGGAAGATCGCTTTCCTTGATCTTTACTAAGGCAACATCGGTTGAAGGATCGGTTCCTACAACTTCGGCCGTATAAACACGCTTATCGTTGAGTGTTACTTCTATTTTATTAGCTCCCGAAATTACATGGTTGTTTGTTACAATATAACCATCTTTGCTTATGATCACACCGCTACCACTTCCTTGCTGCGTATACGTTTCAGGGGCCATTCCTAACATTTGGGCGAACGGATTATACGCCAAATTGGTTTGCTCTGATTGGGTTGTTATATGCACCACAGAGTTCAACGATTTTTCGGCTGCCATAGTAAAATCCGCATTAACCGTACCCTGCGCGCCCGTATAATTTGTAAAATGAACTAAAGTGTTTTTTGAGGCATTTGCCAACTGATGCTCACCTGAATTTTGGTAAGAATTAAACGCATAAACCGCGCCTAGCGCAGCCACACCGCCCATAAAGGCTAAGAAAATGCTTGAAACTATCTTTTTCATATGTTATTGGTTTTAACTTATGAACGTAAAATTACAATGGAAAATATGCTGTTGATTTATTTTTAACACAGCTTAACTCAAGGTTAAAATTTTTAATTAAATTTACGTTAAAATAAATGCAGATCAGGCGTAAGATACCGAGTTTCGTTTTTGGGGTTTCTATTGGACTCCTCATTGGTATAGCCTTTTTTTTATTTAAGATCGATTCTATTTTCAACAGCATTAGATCAGTTGGTTCTGATAAAGTAACTGTTGTAGAACAAAAAGTAGGATCAGACGAGGAAAAAGAAAAAACAAAGAATAAAGAGCGCTTTAAAATTAAAGTTAGCAATCAAGCTCGCGTTAATTACAAAGAAGTTGATAGTATAATTAATTCAGATGCAAGTATTAATGTGGTAGTTGATCAATTGCTTTCAAGTAAGCTCATCAAGATCATCAATCTTACAAACTCAAATAATAACGATACGCTTGCACAAAACGTATCGGGTGTTAATTCTACTCAATCAGATTCTTATGTGATGGAATTTTGGAAAACGCCTTTGAATTCAAAAGGTTACCGTTTTCAAAAGAATAAAATAATGCTTTATGGCATCAATGATCATAACGATCTGCTTTTATATCAGTTTGAAGGACGTTACTTCATTAAGAGTTTTGAAGTTGTATACGAACTTGAATCAACGCAGGATTTTCAACCTCTTGTAAAAGTGAATAACATTGAATTACTTTCTAAATTAGATTCATAATGACGATCGAATTTTACAAATACCAAGGAACAGGTAACGATTTTATTTTGATCGACAACCGTAAGTCAAAACTTCAATTAAGTTATGCCCGCATAAAGTTTATGTGTAACAGACATTTTGGAATTGGTGCCGACGGATTAATGCTGCTTGAAGATGAGATCAGCTATGATTTTAAAATGGTGTATTATAACAGCGATGGTCATGAAAGCTCTATGTGTGGTAATGGTGGACGTTGCATTATGGCCTTTGCAAAACAGCTTGGTATCATTAAAGAAAAAGCACGTTTTTTGGCAATAGATGGTCCGCATGATGCTTTGATATTACCCGACGATGTTGTATCCTTAAAAATGAACGATGTGAAGAACATCGAAATGGATAACGGTCATTTTTTTATTAATACAGGCTCTCCTC
>CAYYUS010000658.1:0-2148 GCA_964474925.1 uncultured Akkermansia sp.
CTTTGCATAAGCCATAAGCGGTGTTTGATGCAACAAGCATCACTGTATAGGTACCATAGCTTGGAAAAGTATATGTTGGAGAATAAACATGGGATGTATCAGCAGAAGAGCTTAAATCACCAAAATTCCAAAAAAATCCATTGGCATTTGTACTACTATTTTGAAAATTTACCGTAAGACCTTTACACAAATTTGTCGCTGTAGGAATACTTGAAACTAAGTAACAATTAACCACGTTGAATTGGAGCTCAAGTCGGTTTGTGTTTATTAGAGTATTGTTTCTGTATTCTAAAACGCATATGCCGACAGCAAACTGGCCTTGCATACTTGGTTTAAATTTCAGTTGACCTGTAGAGGAGTTAAATGTCATTCCTCCTGTATTTGATACTGGATTAGTGGCTGAGAATCCAGCACTCCAGCTAATCGGAAAATATGGCGGAGGACTTGCTGGATTGGGCTGACCAGGTATATTTGTAACCCCGCTGAGAGGCGTACATAACTGGTACACCAAATTATCCCCGTCTATGTCCGTTGCCGCAAATGAATATTGAAATGTGTCGGAGAGGCATATAAATATTGGGGGAAAGTTTAAAAAAGAAGGTGTGTTGTTTATTTGAGAAGGAATATCAGTCGTTATTGTAGTTCCGTTCATGCCAGGAGCTACAATATTCAACAAAGACATGTTGTGACAACATCTTTGATATGAAATTGTATATCCTGCTGCATTGGGTGGAAGCAGAACAGTATCCATGTAAAAACCTTCTTCCACGCAAATGCCAGCAGGAGGAACAAAGCACGGATTCGGAAGGCTTGGATTAATTGTATCTCTAGTAAATAAGGGAAGGCCTTTGTTATACACCAAAGAATTATTCGCTTTATTGTATATGGAAACAAAAGCGGGATTATCAAAATCAACTTGGTCTGAACAATCACGATATACTATCAATTTAAACTCGTATTTATTCAAACCAAGATATCTATATGTAATTCGTCCACCAATCAGGTGAGAGCCTAACAGCGCAAAAGGGCTGCTAATTAAAATTAGCAGCCCATATACAACAAGTATTTTCTTGTCTAGCCTCAATTACTGCTTAATGATTTTCATCGCTTGTGTTCCGCCATCAGTTCGCAATCTTAAAAGATAAATTCCGCTTTGGAATCTACTCATTGATATTTCGTAATCAGGGGACCCATTATTGACTATAGTTTCATCCTCTACCACCTTACCTGTTATGTCAATCAATTGATAACTGAAGCCCTTTATATTTTGATTTTCAAATTTCAGATATAAGGATTGATTGGAATTGACTGGATTCGGAAATACAGTAATTGATAATGAATTTTTGGCGTTCTTTTTTATTCCTATGAAGCCCTGACAATTTTGAGGTAAAGTAATAACATGGTTTCCTGCACACGTCAATATTGTAGTCAAGCTATCAGCAATATAATTTCCACCATCTTGTGCGCCTGAAGAATACCATAAATGTTTTCGAGCTGTTATATTATATGGCCATGCGTATGCAGCCCACCACATAATGTCTCCAATACTATCATTAATATGCTCTACCAAATGACCATGACCCAACTCATGTTGAATTGCAGCATAAAAATCATAATTATTTGCAAGTAAAGTTCCTATTGTATCTATTTGCCATGTTCCGAAGGAAGGGGATTGCTTTATTTCGATATCAAAACTCTTTTCATAGTACACTGCTCCAGTTCCAGACGGACAAGCTAATACCTGACGGAATGTTCGCTGGAGAGCAGAAAATGAGTTCGAAACATTTACAACACACACGCCATCATTTAAACTTGCTAAGTTTGTAAAACCTAAAGATGGTGTTATTAATGTTAATACTCCATTTACATATTCAGGGGTAAATTCAAATGTTTTTGCTTTTGCTGTTGGGCTTGGTAATACTTTTCTAACGTATGCTCCTTGGTCTGCTAAATCTGCATCTGTTGTAAATTGTCCTTTGTTAAATACTATGTCTATTAAACCTATTTCAAGCCATGCTGGTGTTCCTGTTGTAAACCAAACATAAAGCTCTCCATTATCTCTAAGGTAAACTCTTTGAGGATTATCTACTGATGGGCTTCCTGAAGGTACGCCTGTACCAAATCTGATTTCTGTATCTCCTGTACCTG
>CAYYUS010000659.1:0-2147 GCA_964474925.1 uncultured Akkermansia sp.
TGGAAACAAAAATATGAAGCTGCTGCCTACGCCTTTGTTGTTGTCATTAGCGCTACACTCGTTTTTGTAAATCAATACTACGAACTTTCAACAGCCGCCTATCTTTATTACTTTCCGGTTATATTTTGCGTTGCCTTATTGCATAATCCCAATAAACCAACATCGCGTTCAGCAATTTTCTTTTCCATCATTCTTGGAGGATTTTTTATTACTAAACTCACAACCATACCTGCGCTTAAAGGCACAACTTTTACCGAAGAACAAAACAGATTGCTTTTTTTATATAATATCTACTTCTGTATTATTTTAACCATCATCTTGGTTTTTGCTTTTATTCGTTTTTTAAATAATCAATATAACGAACTGGCTGAGCTTCTAAAAAAGAATAGCACCGATCAAGTAACCATTTCAAATTCTCTTAAAGAAAAAGAGGTATTATTGGCCGAGATCCAACATCGCGTAAAAAATAATCTATCGGTGATCATTGGTCTATTCAATTTTCAAAGTGATCTAACAGATAACCCCGAAACAAAAACCGCTCTGCGCGAAGCTAAAAATCGCGTATTGAGTATTGCTATGGTGCACGATCAATTGCACGCCAAAGACAACTTCAATAAAATAAATTTAAACACCTATATCTCTGAGTTAATTCAAGAATTAATGCGCAGCCATCCTGTTTATTCGCATACCGAAATAAGCAAGAATATGGAAGATCTTAGTTTAGATATCTCAAAAACTATCCCTATTGGACTCATTGTAAATGAGGTGGTAACCAACTCATTTAAGCATGGTTTTAAGGACCACAAAAACCCCACTCTTTGCCTTAAACTTTTTACCGAAAATGGCTCAGCCAACCTTGTAATTACCGATAATGGCGTGGGTTTCCCGCCTTTAAAGGATATCAATAAGCAATCGCTAGGTCTTAGCCTTATTGAATCATTAGCAGAGCAAATAGACGGCAAGGCTTCCTTTAATAATAAAGAGGGCGCGCAGGTTGTGATAAATTTCCCTCTTAATTAGATTTTACCCCCCCTTTTCCCTTTAAAAAATCACCTGAATTACGTAATTTTAGTGCTTATTATATACTATGTTACGTTCACACACCTGCGGGGAATTAAGAAGTTCAGACATCAACAAAAAAGTAACGCTAAGCGGCTGGGTACAAAAAAGCCGAGATCTTGGCGGCATGACCTTTGTTGACTTGCGCGATCGTTATGGCATAACGCAATTAGTATTTAATCCTGATTGGGATAAAATATTGAGCGAACAAGCGCGTCAGTTAAGTCGCGAATTTGTAATTCAAGTTACCGGAACAGTTATTGAACGCGAAAGCAAGAATAAAAATAATGTTACCGGTGATATTGAAATAAAAGTAGATTCACTTAAAATATTGAATAAAGCCATCACGCCTCCATTTACCATTGAAGATGAAACCGATGGTGGCGATGAATTGCGAATGAAGTATCGTTACTTAGATCTTCGCCGTAATATTGTACGCAAGAATTTAGAATTACGTCACCGCTTAGCAATTGAAACGCGTAATTTTTTAGATAAATTAAATTTTCTAGAAGTAGAAACTCCTGTACTTATTAAATCTACTCCCGAAGGCGCACGCGATTTTGTGGTACCAAGTAGAATGAACGGCGGGCAATTTTACGCTTTACCGCAAAGTCCGCAAACCTTTAAGCAATTATTAATGGTAAGTGGATTTGATCGCTATTACCAAATTGTAAAATGTTTTAGAGATGAGGATCTTCGTGCAGATAGACAACCGGAGTTCACACAAATAGATTGTGAGATGAGTTTTGTGGAGCAAGAAGATATTTTAAATACGTTTGAGGGTTTAGTAAAACATTTATTTAAGAGTGTAAAGAATATTGACATTCCTAAAATGCCACACATGACCTACGCCGATGCCATGAAAAATTATGGTAACGACAAACCCGATGTGCGTTTTGAAATGACATTTGTGGAATTGAATGATGTAGTAAAAGGAAAAGAATTTAAAGTATTTAACGACGCTAAATTAGTTGTAGGTATTTGCGCTAAAGGTGCGGCGGAATATACACGCAAGCAATTAGATGAATTAACGGAGTTTGTAAAGCGTCCGCAAATTGGTGCTACAGGATTAGTTTACGCAAGGTATA
>CAYYUS010000660.1:0-2146 GCA_964474925.1 uncultured Akkermansia sp.
GTACGAAATTGTAGAACCTACCTTTCTTAAAAAACCACCTTTACTGTTAATTAATTCATCGAGCGTATAAAACAAAAATCCGCCTGCCACACACCCAACAAGCAGTGCTCCCATCGTTTTTACTGCATGCATTTTACCGTGCTCCATGCCGGTTGGACTCTTTGCATGTCCAATAATTTCCTCAACTGTTGGCGCGATCAATTCAACACTTAATGCTGCAAGTAAAGCACCTGCGCCAAAAGCAGTAAATATAGCAGTAGTTTTTGCATTAGGTTTAAAGGCCAAGCCCGAAATTGCACCCATTGGCAATGATATGGTAACCAAAGCGCCAATAATAAAAGCCCAAATAGCGTACTTTGTGGTTGGATGCATAAACTCAGTTGTGGTATCAGAACTACTTAAAGAAAGATAGCCACCAATTATAAAAATTACAACTAATAAAAAAGCGATGATCGCCTTTCGTCTTCTAGAAGTCTTTCCTTGATCCATAATAAAGCAATTAGTTTTTAGTAATCTAAAATAAGGAAGATTGAGTAATAAAGCTAAATATATGTTAATTTAACTTCCTTTATAGGTTCCACGCGCCTTCCAGAGCATCAATTTTATTTACTTTATCACTGAACCTTGAGCAACATTAGGTGTATTACTAATCAATAGGCCTATGTTTTCATGTCAAACATTAATAATAGATGCATGATCAATTAAATAAATTCGCCATGTATACTGACGAAGAGCTCATGCATTTTATTATTAATGGTGAAGAGTTTGCCTTTAATGAACTCTACAAGCGTTACGCCAAAAAACTGTTAGGATACTTTACGCGAATGTTGAATTATGATAAGAATTTAGCCGAAGATGCTTTGCAGGATGTATTTTTGAAGATAGCCGAAGCCCCCACCAAGTTTGATAATTCTCGTTCGTTCAGAACATGGGTTTTTACCATTGCTTCCAATCAATGTAAGAATTTTTACAGACATCAAACGGTAGTAAATCAAAAGCGAGATGAAATAAAGTATTTGAATTCCCCTGTAAACGAAAATGACCTGAGTAAAATAGTTTCAAAATTAGATGCTGTAAATTTTAATTCTATGCTTGAAACAATTTTAAATGAATTACCCATAGAGAAAAAGGAAGTGTTCATTTTAAAATACCAAGAGGAAAAAACTCACGAAGAAATTGCAGAGATCCAAGAGTGTTCTATCGGAACTGTAAAATCGAGATTACATTATACATTAAAAACATTAGAAGAAAAGTTACATCAGTTCAACCCCAATAATTAAAGTCATGGAAAAGAGTTTAGATATAGTATTAAGACAGCAGATGAATGTGGATGACATGAGCAATTTAGGAGACATTCCTTTATTGAACGCAAGAGCTTTTGAAATGATAGCGGCCAGAAAAAAACCAAGAGAAGAATCAACATCTTCTTCGATCAGTATATTTGATCTGATCTTTAACCGTTATAAAGCGATCTCCCTTTCTTTTTGTTTAATTGGAATTATTTCCGCTATCAATTTTTTAATGACCTTCAACATTGAAACCGGTGCCGGAAAAATATCCAATTTACAAGCCGATACAACTTTAACTGTTTCAAGTAATACGTATTTAGCTACATTAAATCAGCCAACTATTGTGGAGGCGCCAGCTCATACAAGTACAGCTTTAACGAGTATTAGTACGTTTAAGAATTAATGATCCGGTTTCTTAACCACGAAAAACACTAAAAAAAACTACACGAAAATCACAAAAGCTTTGGTGAATTGCGTGCTAAAGTTTTGTGCGTTTCGTGGTTACTGTCTCTAAACAAAAAACCCCAACATTTCTGCTGGGGTTTTTAATTTTTATAGTTAAAGACTAAGCTTCTTGCTCGATCTCTTCTTTACTTGCCATTAAACGCTCGTACTCTTCTTTGCTTCCGATCACTAATTTTTCGTACTGACGTAAACCTGTACCTGCAGGAATTAAGTGTCCAACAATTACGTTCTCTTTCAAGCCGTTCAATGTATCTACTTTTCCGTTCACCGCTGCTTCGTTCAATACTTTAGTTGTTTCTTGGAACGACGCTGCTGAGATCCAGCTGCTGGTTTGTAATGATGCACGTGTGATACCTTGTAAGATAGGATTTGCTGTTGCAGGAACCGCATCG
>CAYYUS010000661.1:0-2132 GCA_964474925.1 uncultured Akkermansia sp.
AACATAGGATAATAAGGTTTTACACCAGTTTGATTGTTATCTATATTGTTATATTCATCAGCATCATTGGCATCTAAACTACCTGGCACAGCAAACCTAAATGCATAACTTTCTCTTAAGTTTGTTGAAGTGGCACTGCCTGTTAGTTTCATATTGGCGGTGATAACAGTTGGAGAAATTGTTTTATCTTTTTCAGAAACTGCCGAATAAAAATCTATCACTTTACTTGAATTTTCTATCATTTTTTTTAATTGAAGCACGGACTTTGCCTTTGGGTTTGCTAGTAACAGAGCAACTGATGCAGCTTTTAAAACTACTTTAAAATCTGAAATACTACTTCCTAATCCACCTTTGCTAGAATTTGCTAAATCATCTTTTAATTTTACAATATCATAATAGGATTGGGATACACTTTTGGCTTCGTCATTTTCATCTAAGACAAATTGTGCTAAATAGTCACTTTCTGCACTGCTGCCACTGCCATTGCTGATATTTGCCAAACTATGATTAGTTCCAATCAATTTACCATTAAGTACTATATCTGCAGTGGTTTGGGTATAAAAATTGACTTCTAATGCGCTTTTAAATAGGCATATACAAGGGTCATAAGCCAATTGAAAATCTACAAAAAAGAAATTTTCTTTGCTGCTTGGCAAGGTTGTAATGGCAGTAATGTTATCTGTAGTAGTAGTTTCATCTAGCACTTTAGCTACAGGAGTAGCATTTGCAAATAAACCGTTGACTTTGTAATCCATTAGATTGGTTAAATTGTCATTTTCATTTATTGTTTTTAATCCATCAGGATTTATTAACCTTAAATTAACCATTACTTTATTCTCAGATATTTGCCCTTGAATTGGAGTATTGGCTATAATGCGCAGCTTGGCTGCATATTTATTATACAATACAAAATAAACAATAGGATTGCTTACTATATTTTGTCCATTCATGTTGGTGCCATGCCAAGCGCTATTGCTGTATAGGTAACCAAAATCTTGTTTTATCAGCTCCCATCCATTTTCGGGTGCAAAATCGCTATTAGTGCCAGCAGCTATTTGCTCAAAAGTAGAACCAATAGCAGGATTAAAGAACGGATTTGCCATGTATTTTATTCCTTTACTCTGTGTAAAATCGTAATAATTATTATAATCTAATTTATTACTAGATATTGGAAAATAGTTTAGCATCCAGTCAAATGTGTTTTGCTTAAATGTACTGTTAGCTGGCATAGTGAACAAGCTGTTGGGGTTGGTATTGGTGTTATTGGTGCAGTTTTGCCCCAATACAATATTTATGCTGCTCAAAAGCAAACATAATGATATTATTTTGTGTATATTTATTTTCATTTTTATTTAGTTAGTTTTTGTAGCTCTAAAAGAATACATTTTGCTTGAAGTTGATAAATCTTTTGTTCCATTGGAATTTTTAAGTCCATATACCATTTGACAATCATATTGATTGCCATTTACTAAAGTCATTTTTACTTGTGCCCATTTTGTCCATGTATTAATTCGAATAACTTTTTGCATTCTTCCTCCATAAATAGAACTAGAATGAAAAACGGGACTTTCAAAATATCCGTTTGGAATATTCCAAAAGCCAAATCCTTGGGGGTTTACTTTTGCTGTATCATTTTTAAACTCAAAAGTCCATATTTTGCTGTGGTCTTCAGGGTCGGGCGCTTGAAAAGTGCCTTTGAAATCTTGCCTATTTTTTAAAAATATTCTTTTTATAAAAGTATCTCTTCCATCATCGTTTGGGAAACATTCTTTATTGGGTGTTTTTTCAACAATTAAGGTAACAGGTACAGAACTACCAATTAAAGAACTTGGAAAATCTAAAGTCACTTCTTTGGTATTATAAACCCCTGCTCCTATGAGCCATGTATAAGAAGCACCTTCTTCATCAGCTACAAATCGCCCTTTTGTCCAAATAGTATCTGTAGCATAAGGCTCGTAAAATGGAGGATCTTTAGGAGGTTCGCCCCATAAAACTTCGTAAACCTTAAAATTAGCAGACACTTCTGTCTTATCTTTACAAGGGTTTTCGCAATCCTTTCTGCAACTGTTAAAAATTAACACCACAAACAGGGCTAGGGTTAGTTTTATTATTTTAAGCATAGTGGTATAGGT
>CAYYUS010000662.1:0-2130 GCA_964474925.1 uncultured Akkermansia sp.
TCAAACGTGTTATTTAAACTTGCACAAGGTCCACAAGTAGAAGAAGTAAATTCTTCAATTAAAGCATTGATAGTAACTGATTGCGAAGCAACATAAACATATTGTACAGCAGTATCATTAGCTACGTTAACTTCTGAACTTGTGTTTATACCACTTATCCAAACTTTTACCATGTTAGTACCTAATGTAAGAGCAGCTGGTGTTGTGAAAGCTACATTTTGAGTTCCATAATAACCAAGAGATGGAGCTAATGCAATTGTTTGACTTACTGTAGCTGCATTGTTAACTTTATAGTTCATCCATGCAGTTGTAGCAGTACCGTAACCTAATTGCTTGATAGTTGCACTAACATTTTGATTTCCGGCCCCTACCATGTAACGAGTTAAACCGTTAACAGTTAAAACGCTTCCATCATGTTGATTTGCTGGAACAGAACAAGCGAAATTATCATAAGCAAGTTGCCATTTGTCAGTACCGATATCATGTATTGCTAAATGTACATTCTGACCTGCATATGCTCCTAAACTTACACCACGTTGTGTAAATCCAGCAGTAGCTGCATCACCAGGATTATAGATCTCACCAGCAATAGTGAATAAGGCTGGATTAGCATTAAAGTCTGCAACAGTAGTTCCTGCTGTTGATATCCTTAATTCATAAGAACCAGTTGCTGTTGGATCAAAAGAAGTAGCATCCCAACTGAAAACTGCGTTTGCAGGAACTAGGAAGTTTGGAGAAATAACCCAGTCATTAGATGTTCCAGGTGAAGTGTATCTTGAAGTTGTTAATAGCACATTAGCGTGGCTTGAATGTAATCCGAACGCCGTAGTTACGTTACGCGTAACACCTGCATTTGCGCCAAAGTTATAAGCTGCTATTGATGAGTTAGGAGTTAATCCATCAACGTTGTTTTGAAACCAACCCACTGGTATAAGTGAACCGGTTGCCGCATTAAAATTCTCTGACCAGACTTGGGCTGATGCCATACCTGAAGCTAAAAATGCGATAGCTAGTAGTTGTTTTTTCATTTGATTTTTTGTTTTATGGTTTATTTATTTTGTTACTGTTAATTTTCTTGTAAGAGTTGAATTGCCGTTCACTATTTTTACAAAATAGACGCCGGTCTCTAGATTCTCATTATCAATAGAGATCTTGTTTTTACCTTTTTGTAAGCTGATCTCCTTTGTTGAAACTAGAGTGCCTAAGCAATTGTAAACTTTTAAGCTTGTTCCACTTAATTCTTTAGCTGCGTTCACATCAATAAATGACTTTGATGCACTTGGATTAGGATAAACATTAGAAACACTCGCCAAGTCGCTAAAATTGGTATTAATGCCGGTTGCAAAATTGTATCTCATTGTGATTGCAAGTTTTTCGGTGCCATTTTGCACTTCATATCCAACGTTCGATAATCCAATTGCACTAGCTTCTGCTAGGTAAACAATAAAATCATCTTCAGAATTTGCCGGGATCACAAAAAATGCTGAAAATACCGATGGTACATAGCAAGTTGTTCCTGTGCAAAAATATGCCTCAGCTGCATCACCAACACCAACTGTGTTAAGCACATTATCATACTTTCTTATCGTATAAGTTTGAGTTGATGCCGTAATATTCTTAAGCTTAAAATAACCAGAGATAGATCCCACTGGAGTTGTTGTTTTATCAAATATTGCGTTATTGGCAATTGGAACATTAGTTGCTGTTGTAGTAACTAATTCAAAAGTTGGCGCTTGACCAAAAGCGAAGGATAAACTTAAAGTAATTCCTAGTAGGGTAAAGTAAAGTTTCTTCATGTAATTTTTTTTATTAAATGTAGGGAAAATAATGTGTAATCTAAATCGATAAATGTTAAAATTGGCCTTACGGTTGATTATTTTTAATAAGTGGCAAAACCCCAATAAAAAAGCCATCTAAACTCGTGTTTAGATGGCTTTTAAAGGAATAAGTGTTAAAATATTACTTACTGATGATCAGCTTATCTTTTAGAGTTCCTTCATTAGTATTTACAATGATATTATAAGTGCCATTTGCAAATTCAGTCGTATTGATACGAATCTCTTGTTCGCCTTGTTGAACTTGTGCTCCTTTGTTCACATAAATGATCTTTCCTGTTACATCATAAATAGT
>CAYYUS010000663.1:0-2130 GCA_964474925.1 uncultured Akkermansia sp.
CGCTTTGGTATCGTAATTCTCAAATGCCTCGGCCAGCATTGGAATTTCCTTTTGATAAGCGGTAAATTCTTTTTGTCCTTTTGAATTATAGATGGTGATGCTTTCTTTGTCAAATCGCACTAAGTTATTGAGGCTTCCTTTAAAATTAAGGTAGGAATCAAAGCGCTTTTTACAATCCTGAATGGTTTGCGCACCAAGAATTGTAATACTGCACACTAGACATATTAAAAGCCGCATGTTTAAATTTAGAAATAAATGGGCCCATAAATTTTGTATCTTCAAAGGATTATTAATAGAGGAATGTTAACAGAACAGCGCATAAACGATATTATAAGATACGAACTATCTTTTAAAACTGCATTGAGCGGTGGTAAAGGCGGACAAAACGTTAACAAAGTTGAAACAAAGGTAGGTATTGAATTAGACGTGATGAATTCGGGAATTTTAACGGAAGAGGAAAAGCAAACCATAATTTCAAAAAGCAAATATGTTTCAAAGGAGCAGATTTTAAAGATCTGGTGCGAGAAACACCGAACGCAATTGCAAAACAAGAAAGATGCGTTGGAGAAATTTAGAATACACTTAAAAAGTTTATTTGTAAAAGCTAAACCTCGCAAACCAACAAAAGTATCAAAAGCAGCAAAGCGAAAGCGATTAGAGAGTAAAAAGAAGTCGAGCGAAAAAAAGCAATTACGTAAAAAGTTATTTTAGTTTTGTTATTCAACTCACTTATATTCACAATTTTTTTACCTGTAGTTTTTATAGGATATTGGGTATTACCCCAACGGTTCCGGAATTACTTCTTACTCATAGCCTCTTATTACTTTTATTTTACGTATAACCCCTGGTTCCTTTTACTACTGATTGGAACTTCCGCATTTGATTTTTGGTGCGCCAAGCAAATTCAAAATGTTCCAGACCGAAAAAAACTCTTTTTGTATTTAAGTATTATCAGCAACATAGGCGTACTAGCCGCCTTTAAATATTCAGCTTTCCTTTTTAATTCGGGTGTACACCTTGTAAATACCGCTTCCGGAAGTAATTATTCACTCATGGAAAATTTGATCATTCCTGCGGGATTATCATTTTACACCCTTCAATCCTTAAGTTATACCATTGATGTTTATAGAGGAAAATATAAGCCTAACGATACGCTTTATGATTTTCTATTGTATGTTTCGTTCTTTCCTCATATGGTGGCCGGACCAATTGTAAGATACAATACGCTCATGCCACAGTTAAAAGCTGTTTCATATTTCAAACAAATTGATTGGAGTTCGTTTGCCACACTTACCATTTGGGGTTATTTTAAAAAAATTGTGATTGCCGACAATTTAAGTGAGGAGATAACTAAAGTATTTGATAATCCGGAATATTATTGTGGTTTCCAGCTCTTAGTTGCGGGGGCCATGTTTGTGATACAAGTTTATTGTGATCTAAGTGGTTATAGTGATATTGCAACTGGAATTGCCAAGTTATTCAATATTAACTTAAGTTTGAATTGGCGAAGGCCACTACTCTCTAGTTCGCTACACGAATTTTGGCAACGAAATCATATCAGTATCACCACCTGGTTCAGAGACTATTTATATATTGGATTAGGCGGTAACAGAGTTTCGTATGGCAGATGGCTGCTTAATATTTTTCTTGTGTTCTTAATTAGTGGCTTATGGCATGGCGCTAATTTTACATTTGTAATTTGGGGGGCTTTACATGGTGCAGTATATCTTATCGAAATTCTTGTAAAGAAATTATTCCCATTGTACAAATCTCCTTGGCTTATGGGTTGGATCTATCTTCTAACCTTCCATACACTTTCATTAATTGCTTTCCGTGCCAACAGTATGGCCGACCTATACTTTATTTACAAACGCATTTTTAGCGGTGAGTTCTTTGAGGGCAATTTATTCACACTATTTCAAGATCTTTGGCAATGCTGGATGTTATTTATACTGTGTGTGTTTTTGCTTTTGAAAGAATTCAACGAAGAGTACGCTTTTGTTAATAGATATCCTCTCCTCTACAATAATTTGAAACCTGTATTTTATCTTGCGCTGGTCATCGTCATATTTATGTTTGGAGATTTTAATGCTAACACATTTATTTATTTTCAGTTTTGATAAGGAAGGC
>CAYYUS010000664.1:0-2130 GCA_964474925.1 uncultured Akkermansia sp.
CTTCTATCAGAATAAAAAATGTAAGCGTAACTTTTAAAATCATTGGTCTCCACATAGCAATCGTATTTTGCGCTTTGCTGATAAAAAGAAATGGCGGCGTGTTGTGTGATCAATTCAACTTTTGGAACAAATGTGTTGATAGCACCAACAATGAAAACAATATTTAAAGCAAAACCAATGGCAATAGATCGAACGGTATTTGTTTTAATGCCTTTGAATACAAAATACATCGCAAATAAAAACAGCACAGGAATAAGCCACTCATAGCCATGCCAGATAAGTTGGGCGTTGAGATTTAGTTTAGCGAACTCATCTTTGATCAGGTCTTTTTCAAGTAAAAATGGTTTTAATTTATTGATCTGAGTAAATACAATAAAAAGTAAAGAGAATAAACTTGCAATGATGATGAACAGCGTTTTGAGAGTTATTCCAAACACTTTGCCAAGATCCTTATGTAATATCCCAAATGTGGCGATGAAGGAAATTGGGAAGTAACAAAGTGATGAGTAGTGAACGATCTTTGTTTTTACAACAGAAAACAGTAACAATACAACCCAAAACAAAACCAAAAGGATCAAACGCGTGTGAGATTGTGGTAGAGTGATGGCAGTTTTATTGCGATAAGAAAGAATGAAGAGAATGGAAGTGGGAAAGCATCCTAGTAAAAGAACAATAAAGTGGTAAATAAATGGTCCGCTATGGCCACTATCTTCTGTTTGAAATAAACGTATTTGATAATTGATGAACTGTTCGATGATATAGCTTTTTCCGTTCAAATATTGGAACAAGAACCATGAACTACTTGAAAATAAAATGGTGAATAGGAAGAAAAAGAAAAGTGGTTTAAAAAGGAATTTGATATTGCCCGAAAGTAAAAGGAATAAAAAAATGCAAGCGCCTTCAATTAGTAAAGCTGCGGGCCCTTTTGTAAGCACAGCAATTCCAAGTATAAAGCCCGATAAAGCGATGTAAAGCCATTTCTTTGAACTTTCGGTGTGGATAGAAACAATAAATAAAATGAGTGATAGAAAAATAAAGTAATTGAACCAAGGGTCAATAACGCCTGATTTGAAGTAGAGTGAGGAAAGTAAAGTTCCGGCGTGGATCAAGGCCCAGAGTAATCCGAATTTTTGCGAGAATAATTTTTTGCCTACTAAGTAAAGTGTTACAATGGTAAAGATGCCGCAAATGGCATTTGGTAAACGTGCGGCAAATTCGCCAATGCCAAATACATTCATACAAAAAGCTTGCATCCAAATAAAAAATGGTGGTTTTTCCCAAAATGGTTGAAAATGAATTTGAACAGTTGAATAATTTCCGGTGATGAGCATTTCGCGAGCGCACTCTGCAAAATTTATCTCATCCCAATCAAATAAAGGACAATTACCAATAAGAGGAATGAAAATGATGCCTGCAATAACGGCAAGAAGTGAAACTAAAAAAAAATTAGTATTTAGGATCTTACTCAGGGATTAAATAGTTTAAGCAGTGGTTTATCTAAGTTTTGGAATTTGTTTTGGTTGATAAAAACAAAGTAGAAAATAATAGCGGCTATGGTTCCAATTAAACTGCCAACAGTAATGTCTACCAGCCAATGTTGCGAAAGATAGGTTCGGCTAAATGCTGCAAGAAATGCAATTAAAAAGAAGGTCAATTTTAAGATCTTATTTTCGGTAATAAGTGCCAACGAAATAAAAATGGCAAATGCAGAGGTGGAATGTCCGCTAGGAAAACTCCGCATTCCGAGCATATCAACACCTTCGATATAATTTACTTTATAATGGTATAGGTATTCGTGGAAAACAAAATGTGGTCGATCAATATCGAAGATGTGTTTTTTTAAGATCGTAGTAGTTATGCCGGAAGCAAGGTAAGTAGCTAACACATAAAGTCCGTTTCGTGCGTTAAGCAGTAAAATAATAGCGGCGATAATAATAGCAACTAGACCATCTCCTAAATGTGTAAAATACTTAAAGAAAACATCCATTACCGGATTGCCGGTAAGTTTGTTTATGTTGAGGTGTATTTGAACTTTATCAAAATTTAGAAGATAATAAGCTGATGTTGCTATCAGCAACACATAAAGGATCAAGAATACTCTGTTATTTTTTATCAATGCTTTCATTTATA
>CAYYUS010000665.1:0-2128 GCA_964474925.1 uncultured Akkermansia sp.
TATTATAGGAAGTTTTTTGATTTAAAATTATTTTGCCCCGCCGGGGCAAATCCATATTTGTCTCCAGAGGAACAAAATAAAACTTACTTCACCCCTTTACCCGCAACCCACTCTTCAATATTGTATTGGTTGAGCTCGAAGTAATCTAGTTTTTTTACCACTATACCATTATCGATGTAATAGATCTGCGGTAAATGAGTTCCTGCTAAATTCACAAACGTTTTTCCTAAAGCAAATGAAGCAGGAATATCGTCGCATTTTGTGTCTAAGTAAAAAGGCGCGAGCTTTTCTTTATCACCATTTAAAATAAAATAAATAGGGAGTTGAGGATTGTTCTTATAGATCAACCTGAATTTTTTTCCGGCAATTCTACAGTGTGCGCACGTTAAACTTAAAAATGCTATCACATGTTTTCCGGTGCGCAATTCTTTTTTAGGGATCTGTACTTTGCTTGTGTCTTCTGGCTTGTACAAAAGATCCATTTCTAAAGGGTAATTTACTTCCTCACCTAAATTATTGGATGAATACGAAAAATTAACCGCGTTCAAAATAAACGGAACTACTATAGCAGTCACCCCAAAAAATGAAATAAATAATTTATTGAACTTTACCTTCCAACCATGCCAGAAATAATAAATTGGCAATGCCGCCACGATCATGATCACATTTTTTAGAATGGCTTTGGCCGGTGTCATATATAATCGCTCACCAAAACATCCACAATTACTATCATTACCATTGATCATGATCTGAAACGCAAGGTAAATGCTAAAAAAGATGAGTAATCCAATTGTGAGCGGTAAAGTGAATTTACGAAGATCATAATTGATGATGAGAAGAAATCCAATGAGGAATTCAAAACCAATTAAAAGTCGGGCAATAATAGGAGCTGTGTACCAATTACCAATTCCAAGATCAACAAATGTAAATTCAAAAGTTTCGATAACCGGATCGAGTTTGCTCCAACCTGAATAAATGAAGATCAATCCAAGCAATATGCTTAATGTGATCATTACTATTCTTACTGCGGTTTTCATTGGATGCAAATTTACTGAAATCAAGGCATATTTCTCACAATTTATTGCCACAAAGACATAAAGTCACAAAGTTCTTCGTGCCTTTGTGACTTTGTGGTTAATAAGGATTCCTTTATAAAGGATATATTTGCATCAGCATGGTTGAAGAACAAGTAATACTGGTAGACGAACACGACAAGCCCATAGGCACCATGGGCAAATTAGAAGTTCATCAAAAAGGACTTTTGCATCGGGCCTTCTCGGTTTTTATTTTTAATGATAAAGGCGAATTACTTTTACAAAAACGTGCTTTAAGTAAATATCATAGCGCGGGCTTGTGGACCAACACCTGCTGTTCGCATCCGCGACCTAACGAAGAAACTTTAGCCGCAGCAAACCGCCGCTTAAAAGAAGAAATGGGAATAACTTGTATCCTTATTCATAAAACTTCGTTCATATACAAAACTCCATTTGATAATGGATTGACCGAGCATGAGTTTGATCATGTATTTATTGGGAACTATAATGAAAGACCAGAGTTGAACAAAGATGAAGCTGAGGATTACAAGTGGATGAATATGGAACATATCAAGAATGATGTCAAAAAGAATCCCGAAGAATTTACAAGCTGGTTTAAAATTGCTCTCGAGAGAGTCTTTTAATGAACATCCTTAAATCCAAATATTTAAAACGTGCTACGTTTTTGTTTGTGTTGACGAACAGTTTCCCAATAAATTCTCAGATTGAAGACACCGTACTTCATATTATGCGATGGGATGGACCGACTGTTTTTGAAACAACTAAACGAGTGCTTCCTCCAATATACGAATTCCATTTTACAGAATTTGACAATAAACAGGCTTACAATAAAGCACTTGAAGCTATAAATTACTATATGGGATTTAAGAATGCACCTTTTAAAATGAAGAATTGCACTTTTTATAATCCTTCTTTATACTTCAAACAAACTGATTCTCTTCTAAAAAAAAGAACTCTTGATATTTATTCTCTGCATTACTATATCGATCCTAAAAGTGCAGTAAAAAAAGATGAGATCATAAGTATATATACAACTCTGCCATACGAGTACATTTATCAGCCTTTTTATTTTT
>CAYYUS010000666.1:0-2126 GCA_964474925.1 uncultured Akkermansia sp.
AATTGAAGCGCCTTGATTTCTTTTGTTACTTTTCTTCATCAAGGAAGAAAAGTAAAAGATTGTTTTTGGTTCTTTTTCAAAAGAACAAGATCAACTCAAATTACAAGTTGCAAGCCATCAAACGCCAACTCAATATTCTCTGGCAATTCCTTATTCACAACTTCATGCAAACCTAATTGATGCGAGATATGCGTAAAATATGCTTTTTTCGGATTCAATTCTTTTACCACTTGTATTGCTTCGGTAAATGTAAAATGCGAAATATGTGGCTCGCGACGAAGCGAGTTTAAAACTAATACGTCCAAATTTTTCAACTTCGCTCGCTCACTCTCTTCTATCAAATTTGCATCGGTAACATACGCAAAATCATTTATACGAAACGCCTTTACGTTCATCATATAATGCTTTACATCGATTGGCACTACATCAATATCTCCAATGGTAAATTTCTCTTTGTCAAAATCCATCACTTCTATTTGCGGGATACCCGGATATTTATCGTCTGAAAAAATATAAGCGAATTCTCTTTGTAAAGCCTTATATACTTGCGCCGTAGCGTACACCGGCATTACCATTTTATTGATGAAGTTGAACGCGCGTACTTCATCTAGACCCGCAATATGATCTTTATGTTCGTGGGTAAATAATACCGCGTCGAGTTTGGTAAATTTTTCTCGCAAACATTGCTGTCTAAAATCCGGGCCGGTATCAATAACAATTCGCGTTTTTTCTGTTTCAACTAAAATAGACGTACGCGTGCGAGTGTCACGCACATCTTCACTCATACACACTGCGCAATTACAAGCGATCACCGGCACTCCTTGCGAAGTTCCTGTTCCTAAAAATGTGATCTTTATTCCCTTCATTGAAATGCCGAAATAACTTGTAAGTAAAATGCCTTTAGTACCCAAGTTTTGGTAACAGCAATTACAGCTATTCCAAAAATGGCTCCCCAAAAATGCGCTTCATGACTAATACCATCCGAATAAGTTCCTTTTCGCTTGCGTTGGATCAAATAAAAACTTACGCCTAGTAATAAAATTCCAACTAACCATCCCGGCATTGGGATAAAAAACAAAGCAACGATACCCGTTGGATTTAAAAGGATCCACACAAACATTACAGCCGAAATTGCACCACTTGCTCCAAGAGATGAATAGGATGGGTTATCTTTATTTCTTATATACTCCGTAAACGATGCGGCGTAAATTCCTCCCGTAAATAAAAACAGATAAACTACCGAACCTAATTTATGACTTTCGTAAAGTACAGGGAAAATGCGTGTTTCAAGATCATGACCAAAACTATACAGAGCCAAAAAATTAAACAAAAGATGAATATAATCACCATGAATAAATGCATGCGTTAGAAAACGGTAATGCTCATTCTCGCGTTTAATAACATACGGGTAGAACAAATATTTTTGTGTTGCAGCCGGATTCATAAAACAATACACCGAGAAAACGGTAATAATGGCAAGAAACGTATACGTGATCATGAGCCTAAATTTAGGGAAATACTTCTTATATAAGTCCACAATTAACCAACAGAGTATTGCTGAAAAGCCGTATAATTAATTTAAATTTTTAGCTTTGTAATACATTGGCGCTTCAAATACATAACGAAAAGGAATTCAACGACCTCTTTAACCTCCATTACAAGGAGCTTTGCCGTCTTTTACTGCCCATGATCAAAGACCGGGATGTTATAAAGGATATTGTTCAGGATGTGTTTGTGAAATTATGGATCCGCCGACATGAATTAGAAGTTCAAACAAGTTTTAAAGCTTATTTATGTAAGGCCGTTGTTTTGCGTGGCATTGATCACATTCGCAAAGAAAAAACGGCTATGAATGCCAAAGTGGAATTAAAATTTGTTCAACCGCAAAGTCATACCGATGTGGAAGAAAGTTTGAACGAAAAAGAAATGAAAAAAGCCATTGAAGAAGGCATGAACGAAATGAGCGAGAGCATGAAGACCATCTTTCACTTGAGCCGTTTTGGAGGACTAAAGAACCGAGAGATAGCGGAACAACTCAAGATCTCTATAAAAACAGTGGAAAGCAATATGGGGAAGGCTTTAAAGATCATGCACGAAAAGTTAAAACCTTACCTCAAACAGGCCGG